>JAKAPV010000200.1:0-4209 GCA_021806845.1 Bacillota bacterium
GTAGACGCCGTACGCCGTCGCCACCGAGGGATCTCCGGATGCTTCCGGCAGGCCGCGGACATTGCGCGACTCCTCAGCCGCGATCGCCATGTCCTGCACCGAAGTGCCGACGTCCTCGGCCGTCACGTAGCGGCCGCCGAGCGTCTCCACGAAGCGGCCGATGGCGCGCATCGTCATCTCGTCCTTCTCGCCCCGCTGGCGCTGCAGGACGACCGTCTTGCCGCCGCCAAGGCGCAGGCCCATCGCAGAATTCTTGTACGTCATGCCCCGCGAGAGACGCATCACGTCCTCGAGGGCGGCCTCCTCGCTCTCGTAGGGCCACATGCGGCAGCCCCCGAGCGCCGGACCGAGCGTCGTGTCGTGTACGCCGATGATCATGCGCAGACCGGTCGACTTGTCGTAGCAGAAGACGAGCTGCTCGTGCCCCATCTCAGCCATCTTGTCAAAAATGCCCATGCGAAAGCGCCTCCTCACCTACTGGTGGATCTTCGCAACCATACCTGCGGCCACGCGCATTCCGAGTCCGATCGAGAGGAGCTTTGCCTCCGGCGGGTCGGCACGCGAGGTAAGGACGATCGGACAGCGGGCGCCGAGCAGAATGCCGGCGGTGCGGGCGCCTTGGAAGTAGGTAAACGCCTTATAGAGGATATTTCCCGCCTCGATATCCGGAACGAGGAGCAGGTCCGGGCGGCCGGCCACCGCGCTGCGGATGCCCTTGTGTTCGGCGGCTTCCGCGGAGATCGCGTTGTCGAGCGCGAGCGGGCCGTCAATGATGCAGTGCGGCAGCTGTCCGCGCTCGCTCATCTTGCTGAGGTTCGCCGCATCGACGGTCGCGGGCATCGCGGGGTCTACGAGCTCCACTGCGGCAAGTGCAGCGACGCGCGGTTCGGAGATGCCGAGCGCATGCATGGCCTGCACTGCGTTGCGGACGATTTCCACCTTCGTGAGCAGGTCCGGCTGCACATTTACCGCCGCGTCGGAGAGCAGGTACAGGCGATGGTGCAGCGGGTCCTCGAGCGCCGCGAGGTGCGAGATCGTGCGACCCGTGCGCAGCCCGCGCTCGCGGGCGAGAATCGCCCGCAGGAAGTCCGAGGTCTCGATCAGGCCCTTCATCAGCATCTCTGCGTCCCCGTTGCGCACGATGTCGACCGCGGTGCGGGCGGCGTCTCGCTCGTCCGGTTCGTCGACGATGCGCGCCTTTTGCAGGTCGTAACCGACTTCCTGCGCGGCGGCTGCGATCCTTCGGCGATCCCCGACAAGGATGGCCTCGACCCAACCCCGGCTTTCCGCCTCGGCGATCGCCGAGATGACCTCAACGTCACCCGCTGCCGCGACGGCGATGCGCACCCGCTGCGCGGGAACGCCCTCCAGCAGCTCTGCGAAGTTCTGGAACCCCATCTCTATCCCTTCTCTTCGGTGCTCGCCCAAGCAGAGATGCCCCAGGCGACGCCGGTCTGCACCACCGGTGCGAGGTCCGAGAGCACCTTTGCGGCCGTGCGGCAGAGCTCCTCGCTGCCGCCCAGGAAGATGCCGTCCGGCGGGCCGCCCGTCGCGGCGGCAAGCCGCCCGACCGCCTGCCGGAGGCGGTGGTTGTACGCGGCGCGGCTGGTGCCCGCAGCGAGCCCGGAGGCGGTGAACAGCTGTCTTGCGAAGGGCTCGCCCTCAGCAAGCATGCGCTCGATCGCTCCGCGCGTCGGCAAAGCGCCCGTCGTATTCCCGCCGATCGCTTCCTCGTCGAGACTGCGGAAGGCGTCTTGCAGTATGCCCCGCCGCAGGCCCCAACCCACCGTTTCCGGCCCGAGGAGCAGGAGCACGGCACGCCGCTGTCCTTCAGCTGAGCGCGCGAGAAGCTCTCCCTCACAGTGCGGCGGGGCCTTGCGCCGCACGCCGCGCATGCCGACGACCGTTGCGGCCGGGGGCAGCCGGCGCAGGGAGAGCAGTCGAGGCGTCACCTCGGCGATGCCGCGGAAGGTCCGCCGGGCCTCGCGCAAGGTGACGGCCGGGACGATGACGGCATGGCTGCCGCCCTCGGCGAGAGCGTCTTTCAGCTCCGCCGGCTGGCCGCGCCAGGAGTACCCTTCCTGCCAGATCTCCGCCTCGTAAGGCAGCAGGCGTGCGTAGGTCTTGCTCACGGCGTCTCCTCGACCGTCATTCGGTGCCGGCACAGCGCAGCCTTTTGCGCCGATTGCCGAAGCCCGGCAGCATGTGCCGCCGAACCCGCTCTTCGGAAGACCCGCCCAATCGTACCACCAGCGCAAGCGTCTCTCAACCGAGCAAATCGTGGTCATCTTTGGGGCATTGGGACGGGCCGCAAGCAAAGCGCCGGAGGCTAAAAAGCGGGCCGCCCCTGTGGGGGGCGGCCCTGGGAATCAACTGGCCCTGGACTCCATGCGCAGCTTGTCCGCAACCATCGCGATGAACTCTGAGTTCGTCGGCTTCCCGCGTTCCTTGCTCACCGTATGACTGAAGATCTTATGGATGGCGGTGAGATTTCCGCGGTTCCACGCCACTTCGATCGCGTGGCGGATGGCCCGCTCCACACGGCTGGGTGTCGTTTTGTATTTGCGCGCGACGGACGGGTATAGCTCTTTCGTCACCAGCGACAGCAGTTCGACGTCATCGATGACCATCAAGATGGCTTCGCGCAGGTAGAGGTATCCCTTGATGTGCGCGGGGATCCCCACCTCGTGAATGATCCGGGTGACCTCGATATCCAAGCTGCGCGCAGTGACGATCGGGCCGGCCACGCTGGAGGACTCCGGTGCGCTGACGAGTTGACGTACACGCTGTGCCAGCACGTCCAGGCTGAACGGTTTCAGGATAAAGTAGTCCGCTCCGAGCGAATGCATGCGCTGGGTCAGTGACTCTTGACCGAACGCCGTCAACGTGATGACCTTTGGCCGCGATTCACGATGCTCGCGAGCGAGTCTCTCCAGCACCCCGATGCCGTCGAGGTGCGGCATAATCACGTCCAGGATGAGAACATCCGGACGCTGCTGATTCACGAGTTCCAGCACCTCGACGCCATTCTCGGCGACCCCTACCAACTCGAGGTCCGTCTGGCGCGACATGAACTCACTGACCAGCTGGCAAAACTCTTTGTTGTCGTCCGCGAGCAACACACGGACTTTAGACAATTGCCACCCTCCTTGCACTCCTGTGCTCCAAGGGTTCGACGCCCTGTAAGCCCTACCTTCTCCAGAACTTCCAAACCGTCCGCCAATGTTCGCGAGACGAGCTGACATGAGACAACCGAAAGCGCCGCGGACCGCCACCCCACGATGGCGGTCCAATCGCTTGGTGGCGCACCTTCGCGAGAGTGCGCGACGACCTGTGCCGACTCGTGTTAGGCGGCCGCATGTCGAACGATTGCCCTTTCTTCTTGCGCCGCGACGAGATCTTCGTACATCCAGACGGCGAATGTTCCGTACCCGCGCGTCGGATCATGGATGAAGACGTGCGTCACCGCGCCTGCGACCCTCCCGTCCTGGACGATGGGCGAACCCGACATGCCCTGCACGATGCCGCCGGCAAGGCGCAGGAGGCGCCGGTCCGTAACGCGCAGCACGAGGCTCTTCGCCCCGGCGCGACGGTCCGTGACAACCCGCTCGATCTCGAGGTGGAACGGTCGAACGCCGCCATCCCGAAATACGGTGTACAGCGTTGCTCGCCCGGGATGCACCTGGCTCACCGACGCGATCGGCAACCGCCTCCCTGGCAGATGGCCGCCCTCCAGCGCGCCGCCGACTCCCACCTCCCGGTTGCGCTCGATCTTGCCGAGTCTGGACCCGTAGCCGATCACGCCGATTTTCTGCCCCGGCTTGCCGCGCTGCGCGCGCTGCACGCCCACGATCGCGGCCGGCAGGATGAATCCGGCGGCGGGCGCGTCCGCTCCCTTGGCGAGCGAGACGCGGTGGCCAAGCGCCGCAAAGCGACGCGAGGACGGATCGGAGAAGGTCAGCGTGCCGACTCCCGCCACATGATCCCGAACGAAGACGCCGAGTCGGTAGCGGCCGAGCGCCCTGTCGAAGGAGGGCCGGACACTGAGCTCGAGAGGCTTGCCGTCGCGCAGGATGCGCAGCCGCACGGCGCGGTGCGCGACGCCGGCCGCATCGACAAGCGACGCGAGGTCCCGGTCTGCCTTGAGCGGAACGCCGTCAATGGCAATCAGCCGGTCTCCGACCCGCAGACCCGCTGCCCTGGCGGGTC
>JAKAPV010000200.1:4219-5587 GCA_021806845.1 Bacillota bacterium
CCAGCCCGACTACCGTCGTACCGTGGCCCTGCACCACCACACCGATCGCCTGACCGCCGAGGGTGACCACGTGCCGCGGCTGCGCGTGCACCGCGACTCGCTTCATCGGAACGCCGCCAAGCGTCAGGGCGACCTCTCCATCGCCGTCCGCCGAGACCTCCGTCGCCTCTTCGCCCGCCGTCTCGCGCAGGCTCCCGCGAGCCGCCCAGCCGAAACCCGGAACTGTGCGGAGCACCACACTGTCGCCTGCCGGGACCGTCAGATCAGAGGGAAGGCTGGCGAACGCGCGGTACTCCGGAGAGAAGAAGCCAACCGCTAGCAGCGATATCGCAAGAAAACCGGCGATTTTTCTCGTGTTCACTTTGTAGTCGCCTCCCATCGTCCGCCTGCACGCTATAGCGTGCGACACGGTCCTCGGCATGATGCTGGCAAGATGACAGAACGCGCACCAAACTGGTGCGCGTTCAGAGAATCTTATACTGTCAATGCGCGTCCATGGCGGCGTGCAGCAGGCTTGCCTGGGCTGAATCTACGCTTCTTCCAAAAGCTGCGCCGCATGCCGCCGCGCAAGCTCCCCGCCTTCCCCGGAGAGCATGCGCGCGATCTCCTGTATCCGCTGCTCGCCTTCCAGCACGTGCGCGCGTACGATCGTTCGTCCGTCGACGACTTCCTTTACGAGTCCGATATGACGATGCGCACGCGCTGCGACGATCGCTTGGTGGCTGACGGCGATCACCTGGCGGTGCTCGGCCATCGACCGCAGGTGGTCTGCGAGGCTGCGCGCCGCGCGGCCACCCAGTCCCTGGTCGATTTCGTCGCACACGAGTGTCGCGCGTTCGTCGCGCGCGAGCACGGAGCCGATTCCCAGCAGCACGCGGCTCGCTTCACCGCCCGAAGCGATTTGCGCGAGCGGCCGCGCCGGCTCTCCTGGATTCGGGGAGAAGTCGAAGCGTACGGCTTCGTCTCCAAGGCCTTCCTGCACCGCGACGCGCAGCACGGCACCCTGAAGGGAGAGGCGAACGAGTTCCGGCGCGACGGCTGCCTCCAGCGACCTCGCGCCGCTTAGCCGCTGCTCGTAGAGTGCGCGAACTTTCGCCGCGAGTTGCGCTTCGCTGCCCGAAATCTCGGCGGCGACGGCCTCGGCCTCACCTTCCCAGGACTGCAGCCGCTGCAGCTCCGCTGCCGCCTCGTCGCGGAACTCCAGGATCTGCTCTTCGAGATCGCCGTATTTGCGGCGCAGCGCGACGAGATCCGCGCGGCGCTCCTCCGCCCGGCGCAGGGCGCCGGGATCGAACTCGAGCGTATCGGAGAGGCTGGCCGCGGCTGCGGCGCCCTCTGCAAGCAGCGTCGCGCCTTCCTCCAGGACTT
>JAKAPV010000201.1 GCA_021806845.1 Bacillota bacterium
CGGCCTCGAACCACCGCCCCAGCCGCCTCAGGGCAGGCAAGAGCACGAAAACCAGCACCCCGCTGCGTCCGAGGTTGCCTAGCAGCCTTTGCAGCACCTCGGAGACATGACCCATTCGGACCCTACCGTCCTTCGGGGCCGTAAATGAGGGCAGATACCGCGGCTGTAAGTGGACCTGCAATCGCCCTGGGTCAGGCGTTCGTGCGCTGCACGAACCATTCAAACTGCGCTGTCATCGTCGGGGTATGTTCGGTGGTATACAGGGTGACCTCCACTGAGATCAGCGCCCGCCCCTTCGTAGCGATGTCGGTGTGAACTTTGGCGGCATCGGTCAGCAAGACCCCCGACGAATACAAGGTTCCGCTCCCCGGTGCTCGGTACTTTACCTCCGCTCGACGCAGAATGGGGATGACTTCGTCCACGTGATCGGAAAACGTGTCGAGCAAGACTTCACCACTCGTCGCTTCAGCCAGAGCAAACTGGGCGCTCGCGTGTACGGTGCCCAGATGATTGAGATAGTTTGGATTCGCATTCAACCGAAATATGTGCTGCTCGCTCTGTGACGGCTCGATACCGACAAAGCGGTTGAAGGGCAAGCGCAAGACACTGCCTTCACCTGGTTCCATCGCAATCACACTCCCTTCGAATACCTATCCGAAAAGTGGAGTCGCGGCGCTGGAACGCCGCGGGGGGTGGCCCCATGTGGCCGACGGCGGAACGCCAGGGTCGGCCGCACCGCACAAGTGAGTCGACCCGCCTCCTCTGCCGATAGCCTCCCTGCCATGACAGGCTCAAGACAGATCCTAACGTTGGCCCTGGGGCACATGGAAGGGCAGAGTTGCCAATCCTCCAAGGTGACGCAGAAACTCTCGACGATCGCTGCGGTGCAGGGGACCTTCGCCGCAGGGGCAGGCACCCTCAGATGCCGGCCGCACACCTAAAGTTCGTGCGCACAACGAACCTCACCGAACGCAGTTCCGAAGAGGGGCGTCGTCGCAGCAAGACGATCCCTCACTTGTTCAACGAGCACGGCACCCTAAAACTCGTCCCCGCACCCTGCCTTGTGCCGTCGCCAGGTGGCAATGCCTCAGCACGACCTTGAGCTGCATCAGATCGTCCACTTGCGGCAGCAACTCGACCCCTAACCACCGCCTCAGGGCAAGTAGGAGTACGAAAACCAGTGCCCCGCTGCGTCCGAGGTTGCCTAGCTGCTTTTACAGAACCTCAGAGACATGAGCTCCTTTGCCAAGTTCGCGTGCCATGTAGTAGGCAGCGAGTTCTCTGCGGAGCTACCGCAGACCCAACGGGCCCGAATGTGATCCGAAGTTGTCCCGTTGTGTTGGCAGCCTCAAGTGCGCCGCCCGGGCGGATCGTCATAGCACGACTTCCTCACCGAAGGGAGCGTAGCCAGCGAGCCACCGGATTCACGCTGGCCTGGATGTCACGCACGGTGAGCGGCACGGGTACAGCTGGCATTAGCGCGGCGTTCTGGGCCTGTGGTCCGGTAGCCCGGAAGACCTCGGTGGACACCTGACCGAAGAGCCGCGCACCACTCGTATCCACCGCAACGATCTCCCCTGGCCCGCTGGGGGACTCCCCCGTCGCTTCGCCGACGAGCGTGGCCTCTCCCGCAACGTAGAGGATGTCCGCCGTCATCATCGCAGAGCTGAACGTGCTGGGGCCCGTCAGCACGTAGGTCTTGCCGCGGTACAGGGGCTCTGCCGCCGGAACTTGCAAAGTCGATCCATACACGGACACAGTGCGGTCTGGCAGATGTTCAAGCCACGGGTTGACGACGCTGCTATCACCGCCCGGATTCTCCTGCAGGTCCAGGATGACGGCGGGCACTCGACGCCTTGCCACCTCATTGAAGAAGGCTTGGACGGCGGCTTGGTACGCGGGCGAGTTCCAGCATAGGCGCAACCAGAAGACGGCGTACTTGCCGGAGGGCGCCACCATCCAGGCGAAGGGGGCCTGTGTGAACGCCATGCCCGGCGGGGCTACGTACGTGTCAAGGAATGCCGCACGCGCGCGATTATACGACGCGGCAAGGCTCAGGACTCGTTCGTCACGAAGTCGCAGGCGGACGGTGTACAGTGCGCCGTCCGGCCTGCGGAGCGTCATCATCACGGTTCCTTCAGGGGAGACCACGCCGATCCAGTAGAGGAAGTATCCGAAGGTGAGGTCTTGGGCGGCGTTCCAACGCACCCAGTACGGGTTGCCGGAAATAAGTGCATCGAGGCGTGCTTGCATGGCCATGACCCCGAGTCGGCCAACCCGCACCACCTGGTCGCCGCGGTGGACGGTGGTCGGGGTGCCAGGCAGAGGAACCGCGACGAGCCCGTCGCTCGCCCAGTAAAACTCAATCGGCAGCACTCTAAGCGAGGCGTTTGGGAATCTCGGCAGGTGGAGGGTCGGAAATGCCTGCCGTTCGGCGCCTTCCTCCCAGGCTGTGAAGGGCGTCAGGATGGCCGGGCCGACGACAGTGTGCGGGTCGTCCAGGCGGCGGGCGATCAGGGACGCGACCATCCAGTAGCGCCAGCGCGGCATTGGCTGGGACGCGGTGCGAAGCATGTCCTCGGCGTAGGAGAGGAAAGCGCTGCGTTCGCTCGGCGAACGTAGCTGAGGGCTGTGTGCGAGAATTGTAGCGATCTCTTGTTTGAGTGCAAACGTGCGCAGTCCGGCCTCGGCGTTGAGCGGCCGCGCTGTCGACATGGTGGCCAAGGTCACGAGGGCTGCAGCTGCGACGAGCGCGGCGATCTTTGGGTGCGTTGCGTTCACCACGCTAAAATCAGGATGCTTCGCCAATGATCATAGCGCACTGTAGATATATGGCAATGGCAATTCCGCTGCGACCGCGCTCCAGGCCGTCACATCGATCGGCCACCCCCGCGGCGGTGAACTGCGAAGAGGAGAATGCTCAGCTTGTTAGGCGCCACCGCCCATAAGTTGACTTATGGCTCGCTGTCGGGCCATTGCACCGAAGCGCCCTAACCTAAGGGACGCATCGACGCAAACTCGCGTCCTTCGCTCCCGGTCAAGGGCGCCTAAACCGTTCATTCAGGGTAGAGGCAAGCCTCCACACGGCCCAAGCTCGCTGTCCTGACTGGATTGCATGGCCGGTGAACTCGGACGGCCATGGATGTCTACGGAAGGGGTGCACTGTGCAGCCCTGAAGACCCACTCGGCTGGCCGTTCATGTTGAGGGCGGGCCAAAAGATCCGTTTGCCGCTCACGAAGAGGGACGTGAGGAACCTCGGGGCAGTGATCGCCGCGTCACGCACCCAGTGCGTTGCACGGGGCGAAAGTGTGTACCATGCCGTCGTGCTCTGGCTGGACTGTGCGAGCGACGCCAGCAGGTGGCCGTCGGGCAGCAGCATGAGGGCCCCGTACGGGGATGACCCGTACTGGACGGTGCTGCGGCTGTCCGGCGGCAGCGGGAGGGCGATGGCCTGCCAGGACCGCCCGCCGTTCCGGCTGATGCGCAGCGGGAACTGCGATCCCGGGGAGACGAAGGCCACATCGTTGCCGCCTAACCAGGCGATCTCGGCGAGACCGGCCATCAGCCCCTGCGGATAGACGTACCCGCTCGGCCACGCGAGGGCGTTCCAGATCCGGCCGTGGTAAGTGGAGCGAAGGAGCGGCTGCAGCGTGCTCGTGCCCATGCCCGGGAGCGCCCCGGGAAGTGCGCCGAAGCGAACGCATGGCCCTTGCACGGGACACGAGAGGACAATCTGGTGCCAAGAGCGGCCTCCGTTCGTGGTGGCGATGGCGACCGTGTGCTGACGGGTCAAGCTCCCGGTCTGGGGGGAGATGATGTGGCTGTAGAGCGCCACCACTGGACTGCCGTAGACCGCCGACTCCACCGCAATGCCGCCGAAGTCCCCTTCCACATAGCCCTTGGGACCGGGAACAGCCGTCCAGGTGGAACCCCCGTTCAGCGTCTCGTAGAGGACCCGGTAAAACGGCGGTGCAGACCCGTACTGGCGGTTGATGGCCAGAAAGCTCGCGTAGAGTGTGTCAGGAGCGGACGGATCGAAGGAGACGGACTGGCACGTGGGGCTCGGCATCGGGGTCTGGTTGCTGTACGCGATTGGGAACGCGGTCTGCATCGACGCCGCCGCCGCCGTGGTCGTGGAAATAAGCGCCCATGATTTGCCGCTGTCGCGGCTGATCTCAATGCCACCCGGTACGCAGTAGGCGAAGCTGCTGGTTGTTCCTCTTCCCGCAAGCACCGCGAACGGCAGCGCCTGGCTCTGGGTGAGGGAGTGCACGTCGAGGCGCGCCAGAGTGGACCACGCGGGCAAGGCGCGGACGGTGAACGGACGCTTCGCCAGGTTGACGAGTTCGTATCCGTAGACGGTCTTCTTGCCTCCCTTTCCCGGGACCCTCTTGCCCATCAGCTGGAAGGTCATGCCCGGTATCCTCTTCGCGGGCGGTTGCGCGGGCTGATTGAACTGGTACTGGAGACTCACGGTGTAGTCGCCGCCCGTGACCTGCCCGAGTCCCGAGGCCAGAGCGGGCACCCGGAAGCTGCCCGTGAGATTGCCGTTCATGTCCTGCCGGGTCTGGCCGACGTTGGCGGTGCTCCTCCCACGGCTGAGGAGGATGGTGTACGGGAAGGGCTGGCCGATGAGCTGCGTGAGTGGCGCGCAGCCGCTGATGCGCACGATCTGCCCCGGATAGAGGCGCGAGGCCGATAGGCGGATATCTCCGCAGCTCTGGCCGTTTCCGCAGCGCGTCGGACGCGGGGCGTGCGTGACCCGGAATCTGGCGTGGGCCTGTGTCACGCCAAGGCATCCGCCGATTTGCGGCTTGACGCACGTAACCCCGATCTGATCGACTCCGTCCCGCGGAACGAGCGGCCCAGAAGCTGTGAGGACCGGGATGCGCGGAATGGTGAAATGGGAAACGAACGTATCCGCACCGGTCCACCGGATCGTAGTGCCCTGGTCGGTGAATCCAGACACGCAGCCGTTCAGGCAGACGGTGAAGACGGGAGCGGTATGTCCCGCCGCAGTCATGCCGGGGACGGTGCCCCGGATCGTCACGGTGGTCCCCGGGGGACCTGATGCGGGCGAGAGCGTGATGGTCGGCTGGCCGCTGGAGGCGGCAAGCGTCCCCGCCGCGTCACCCAGTGTCAGGACGAGCACTCCCGCCAGGGCGGGCAGCACACGTGCCCAAATTCCGAGCCGGTGATAATCTCCGAGCCGCGAAAGCATCAGAGTATCCCCTCTTCACCGAGTGTGTCGTTTAGGCCAGTGTGCCCGATGGGCAGAACCATGTCTGGGCAAGGCAAACTCCCCTTACGGTACACCAATAGCCGCCGGGGGTGACGCCGCCGAATGCGCAGACTCTCATTGCTCGCGTACGAACATGTAACGCTACACACGTGCGACTGGTTGCGCAGCGACCGCGGCCACCCCGGGCTCATTGTGGAGCGTGATCATCCCTGCCCTTTCCAGCCCGTGCACAGGGCTCCTGCACCGGCGTATCAGGCGGTGACGGCTCCCCTCGCCCATGCGCGCCTTCCGGCGCCTCGGCGCAAGGTCGTGCCGTCCTTCTCGCTGATGGC
>JAKAPV010000202.1 GCA_021806845.1 Bacillota bacterium
GATCGGCGTCGGCCTGCCGATCGAGTTTGCCGCAGGCTGGCAGACGCCGCTCTATCTGCTCGGCGGCCTCGGCATCATCGTGCTCGTCCTCTGGCTCGCATTCGTCAGCAACCAGCCCAGCGAGAGCCGCTTCGTGCGCCCGGAGCAGGCTGGCTACATGCCGAAGGTCGAGCAGGCCGACCGGATTCCGCTCGGCACGATCATCCGGTCCTCGACGATCACCGGCACCGGCCTCGCCTGGGGCCTCTCCGGCTGGTCCTTCATCTTTCTCGTCGCATGGCTTCCCGCCTACTTCGTCATCGTCAAGCACCTGAACCTCGAGGAGGCCGCGGCGGCCTCGATCGGGCCGTGGGTGGGCGGCGCCCTGATGGGTCTTCTCGCCGGCTTCATCACCGACGCGGTGCGCGCCCGCACCGGGGACCTGCGCAAGGCGCGCACCTACCTCGCGGCGGCGGGGCAGTTCGTGTTCGGCGTCGCAATCCTCGCGACGCTCTTCGCGCAGAGCGTGATCGCGGTCGCTGTGCTGCTGTTCATCGCGGAAGGCTGCAACGAGCTCTCCGCCTCGATCTTCCAGGTGATCCCCGTCGACACCCTGGCCGAGCGCGCGGGATCGGCGACGGGCTGGATCTTCCTGCTCGCCAACCTCTTCGTCACGCTCTCGCCGGTGATCACCGGCGCGCTGCTGATCCACGGGACGGACTTCCTGCCGGCGTTCCTCGTCGCAGGCATCCTGCCCTTGATCGGCGGCGTGATCCTGCTCACGGCGGTCTACCCGGGACACCTGCACCGTCCACGGTCTGCGACGGCGGCACCCTCGACGTCCGTCTGAGCGCTGTCGGCGTCGGGTGAAGCGCCCTGATCCACGCGGAGACTGGGGGGAAGGTCATGGACCCAATCGATCTGATCATCATCGGAGGAGGCCCCGTGGGACTGTTTGGAGCCGCGCTCGCCGGGCTGCACGGGATGAAGGTGCGGATCCTCGAGAGCCTTCCGGAACTCGGCGGGCAGCTCGCAGCGGTCTATCCGGAAAAGCTCGTCTACGATGTCGGCGGCTTCAAGTCTGTACGGGCGAAGGATCTCGCGGCGGCGCTGATCGAGCAGGCGCTGGCCCACGGGCCGGAGGTCTGCCTCGGTGAGCGCGTGGAGCGGCTTGAGGAGGACCAGGACGGGCTCCTGCACGTGATCACCCAGCAAGGCGAGCACGTGGCGAAGCTCGTGCTCGTCACGGCGGGCATCGGCGCCTTCGCGCCGCGGAAACTCCCCGCCGCGGGGGCGGAGCTCTTCGAGGGCCGGGGTGTGCACTACTTCGTCCCGTCCTTCGAGAGATTCGCAGGCCGTCGGGTGGCGGTCGTCGGAGGGGGCGATACGGCCGTCGACTGGGCGCTCTCGATCGCGGACTACGCCGAGCGCGTCCTGCTGATCCACCGCCGCACCGGCTTCCGGGCCCACGAGGCCACCTTGGAGCAGCTCCTCAATCTGCCGCACGTGCAGTTGCTGGCTCCAGCAGAGCTGCGCGCCGTACTCGGCACCCAGGCAGTTGAGGCGATCTCCGTCGAGTGGACCCAGGAGCATCGCACCGAGGAGATGGCGATCGACGACGTGGTCAGCGGCCTCGGCTTCGTACCGAACCTCGGCCCGATGAAGAGTTGGGGCTTCACCTGGGAAGGTCCGCGCATCCTCGTGCGCGCCTACAGCATGGAGACCGACCGGCGGCGGGTGTTCGCAGCCGGCGACGTCGCCACGTACCCCGGGAAGGTCGTCCTGATCGCGACGGGCTTCGGGGAGATTGCGGCCGCCGTATCGCGCATGCGCCAGATCCTGCATCCCGACGCGAGTCCGCATCTGCCGCACAGCTCGAACATGGAACTCTCGGAAACCCTCGGCTGAATGGCGTGGGCGGCCCGCAGTTCCGGGCGCGGCCCGCGGCGGGCTGCGGGCGCCCGCCCGGACCGCAATGAGGAGGTGGAGCAGATGAGTGTCGCCCAGGAAGCACAGCGGACGCTGAACGTGACCCAGGCGATCTTCGGTCCGTGGGATACCCCGGACGCCGCTGAGCATCCTGCCGTGCACTACCGCGGCACGACTTGGTCGTACCGCCAACTGATCGCGGAAATCAACCGGGCGGGGAACGCGCTGCGCGAACTCGGCATCCGCCGCGAGGAGCGCATCGTGCTCGTGGCATACGACTCGCCGCATTTCCTGGCGATGATGTTCGGGGCGATGAAGATCGGCGCTGTGCCGATCCCCGTTAACCCCTATCTGCCGATTGACGACTACGCATATTTCCTCGAGGACAGCCGGGCGAAGCTCCTCGCCGTGGAACCGGAGATCTGGCGCGAGCTTGGGCCGCGCCTGCAGGGCCGCGCACCCGACATCTCCTGGGTGATGGTGCTGCCCGGGCTCGCTACGCCGCAGGTCAGCCCCGTCGGGCATCCGGGACCGTTCGTGTTCTATGAGGATTTCGTCGCCCGGATGGACCACTCTCTCGAGGCGGCTCCGACATCACCCGATGAGGCGGCCTTCTGGCTCTACAGTTCGGGGAGCACCGGCAAGCCCAAAGGCGCGGTGCATTGCCACAAGGACATGGTCTTCTGCAACGAGACCTATGGCAAGCAGGTGCTGGGGATTGCGCGCAGCGACCGACTGTTCAGCGCATCCAAGCTCTACTTCGCCTACGGACTCGGCAACGGCTCCTATTTCGCCTTCGCGAACGGCGCCTCGGTTGTGCTGATGCCAGAAAAGGTGGATCCCGCCCTCGTCCTCGAGACGATCGAGCGGACGGACCCGACCCTCTTCTTCGGCGTTCCCACGCTCTACAACGCGATGCTGCGCGTACAGGGGCGGGAATATCGCTTCCCCTCGCTGCGGGCCTGCGTATCGGCGGGCGAGCCCCTGCCGGCAGAGATCTTCCTGCGCTGGAAAGAGCGCTACGGGGTGGAGATCGTGGATGGCATCGGTTCGACCGAGGTGCTGCACATCTACATCAGCAACCGGCAGGGGGACTGCCGTCCCGGGACGAGCGGCCATGTCGTCCCGGGCTACGAGGTCCAGATCGTCGCTGAGGACGGCGGGCCCGTGCCGCCGGGCGAGATCGGCGACCTTTACGTGAAGGGCGACAGCATCGCCGCGTTCTACTGGAACCAGGCGGAGAAGACGCAGTCGTCGATGGTCGGCGAGTGGTACCGCACAGGCGACAAGTACTACGTCGACCCGGACGGCTACTACTGCTACGCCGGGCGTTCGGACGACATGATGAAGGTCGGCGGCATGTGGGTGTCGCCGAGCGAGGTGGAGAACGCCCTCCTGCGCCACGAGGCGGTCGTGGAGGCGGCCGTCGTGGCGGTTGCGGACGAGGCGGGACTCGACAAGCCGGTCGCCTACGTCATCCTGAATCCGGGCTACGTCGGGGACGCGGCCATGGAGGCGGCACTGCGCAGCTTCGCGCGCGACCAGATGGCGCACTTCAAGGCTCCGCGCGCCTTCCACTTCGTCGATGAGCTGCCCAAGACGGCGACCGGCAAGATCCAACGCTTTAGGCTGCGGGCAGAGCTGGCCGGCAGCCGATGATGCCGCGGGGCGGGCCGCGCTTCCCCAGGGCTGCGCTGGGCCTCGCGTGGCCACGGGGATACCTTGCGCGCGCGGGCTGCGAGAACTCGGTGTAGTATCGGCGGGGAGGCGTCCGCGCCGAGTATCCCAGCGGCCTTCGGCGGGCCGCGCAGATCGGAGAGCGTCGCTGCGCCTGCACACAGCTTCATGAGGAGCCGATCGCATGGTCATCGACTTCCACGTGCACCCACCGTACTGGCCGGAGGTCACGCCGGACTTCGTCAAGTTCCTCGAAACCGCCTGGGACCCGGACGAGTTCGCCGCTTTGCGCGAAGAGTGCCGGACGGGGGCTGGCCTCGCGCGCTGCCTTAGGCAGCAGGGGGTCGACTATGCCGTCATCTTGGCGGAGGTGAACGCACTCACCGGCAGGATGGATAACCGCACCGTGCTCGAACTCTGCCGCGGCGAGAGCATGCTGATACCCTTCGGCACGCTCGACCCGCGGCGGGAGATAAACCTTCCCGCCGTGCTCGCCGACCTCGTCGCACAAGGCGTGCGGGGCATCAAGCTCTATCCGACGTACGAATTCTTCTATCCGAATGACCGCCTGCTATATCCCTTCTATGCCAAGGCCGAGGAACTCGGCGTACCGGTCATGCTGCATACGGGCAGCTCTGTCTTTCCGGGCGCGAAGATCAAGTACGGCGACCCGCTGCTCCTGGACGAAGTGGCCGTCGATTTCCCGCGGCTGCAGATCGTTCTCTCGCACGCGGGCAGGCCGATCTGGTACGACCGCGCAGAGTACATGGCCCGCTTCCACGAGAACGTGTACATCGATGTGGCGGGGCTGCCGCCGCAGAATCTGCTGACGTATCTGCCGAACGCCCACCGCCTGACCTCGAAGCTGATCTTCGGCTCGGACTGGCCGGGAGACCGGACGCTCGAAAAGAACATCGACGTGATCCGCCACCTGCCGTTACCGCCCGACGCCATCGAGCGCATCCTGTTCGGGAACGCGGCGAAGCTCCTACGCTTGCAGGATGGGGCTCCACACGGCGGGGGACGGGAGCAGCCGGCGTAGCGGTCGCAACAGAAACCGGGGCCGGTTTCAGAACCGGATGAGGCGGATGCGCATGAAGGGCGTGTCCGCCTCTTCTGTGGGCATCTGAATAGCGCGGCCACGGGGAATGAGAAAATTCGGAGACAGGATCTTCCTTGTGCCAGGCGAAGTCCTATGCACGGATTTGCGCCGCGACGTAGCGGCACACACGGTCGCTCAGCTGCAGTGTTCTAACCTGGTAGATCTCGCGCAAAAGGACTGAGCACCATGCGCCACTCCACGGGCCATCGCGGCTGGGGTAGGCCCCTTGCCACCCGTGACGCTGGCGTGCGCTGGGTTCAGATTCGCTAGAAGGCAGCGCCGGCGCGGTCGTCAGCGGCCGTTCTGCTGTCAGGCGTCCGCTCCAGATCGCACCCGATGACTCGACCAGTTGGCATTCGCCTTGAGTAACGGGAACCCCATAACGTCCGGTCTAAGGGGGGACGATCAATATATCTGAACCTCACATCAGCGAAGACCGTGGCGCAGGTGCTCGCCAGCGCCTCAATCCCGTATGCCGTCGGCGGAAGCTGCCTTTTGTATAGCTTGGGGCTCGCAGACCGGATGCACGACGTCGATTTCACCATCGATGCGGACCTTGCGCAGGTACTGCGCGCCCTGCGCGGACTCACCTGGCATCACGCCCAACACGGTGATCCCCCGTTTGCCAGCGCCTACCGTCTGACCATTGCAATCAGCGGTCCAGCCGTAGATCTGATCGGCAGCTTTGCCATAGAAACGGCTGTCGGCGTCTGTCATCTGCCTACGCTGGTCCATTCCATGTGGCGGGGACTGCCGGTCGCGAGCCCGGAAGTTTGGGCGGTGGCCTACCACCTCATGAAACGCCGCGAGCAGGCAGATATGCTCTGCAAGTTCATCCGGGGTCAGATCGG
>JAKAPV010000203.1 GCA_021806845.1 Bacillota bacterium
GGGCTGGCACGTGACGAGCACGAGCGGCTGGATCGGCGACGCGATCTATGGCGCGAACGACGGGTTGGGCGCGATCTTCGGCATCGTGGCCGGTGTCGCCGGCTACACGCACGGCGCGAGCCACCTGATCGCCGTCTCGGGCCTGGCCGGCATGCTGGCCTCGGCGCTCTCGATGGGCAGCGGCGCCTACCTGGCTGCCAAAGCCGAAGGCGAGGTCCACCAGGCCGAGATCGCACGCGAAAAGCGCGAGCTCGAGGAATCGCCGGCGGAGGAGCGCGAGGAGCTGGCCCTCTTCTACCAGCTGAAGGGCCTCTCCGAGGAGGAGTCGCACGCCCTCGTCGCGCGGCTCGCCGAGAAGCCCGACGCGATGCTGCGCACCCTCGTGCAGGAAGAGCTCGGCCTGACGGAGGAGAGCGCGCCGAACCCGGTCCGCTCCGCCCTCAGTTCCTCCGCCGCGACGGCCGTCGGCGCGATCATCCCGGTCATCCCGTTCTTCTTCATGCACGGCCTCGCGGCAGTGCTGGTCGCCGCCATCATCTCGCTCGTCGCCCACTTCGTCGTCGGCGCCCTGAAAACGCTCGTCACCGCCCGCAACTGGATCGCGAGCGGCCTCGAGATGACCATCGTGGGCGCCATCGAGGGTCTGATCACGTTCGGCCTCGGCCGCCTGCTCTCCGGTGTCTGACCTGCGCTCCTACGCGGACGGCCTCGGCTGCGCCTACATCGGCGGCGCGATCGACGTGCCGTCGGTTTCCGTCGGCTGCGTCACGCGCGCCGAAGATCGCACGGGCCTGACGCTGCTCCTCTTTGCGCCGGGGTCGCGCGGCGCGGTGGACGTTGCGGGCGGCGCCCCCGCGACCCGCGAGACCGACCTCCTGCGCCCGGAAAACCTCATCCAGGGTCCCGACGCCATCCTGCTGACGGGCGGCAGCGCCTTCGGCCTGCGCGCCGCGGACGGCGCGATGCAGGCCCTCGCAAAGGCGGGCCGCGGCGCCGCCTTCGGCGGAGCCCACGTGCCGATCGTGCCGGCGGCTGCGATCTTCGATCTCGGCGTCGGCTCCCCGCTCGCACCGACGGTCGAGGACGGCGAAACAGCGGCGGCGGCCGCGCTGCACGGCGGCAACGAGGTCCCGGAGGGCCCCTGCGGCGCGGGCTGCGGCGCGACCGTCGGCAAGGTGCTCGGGCCTCTGCGCGCGATGCGCGGCGGGCAGGGCGCGGTGACGCTGCAGGCACCGGACGGACTGCGCGTCGGGGCGCTCGCCGTCGTGAATGCGGTCGGCAGCGTGCTCGCACCGGAGGGCACCGTCGTCGCAGGGCCGCTGCACGAGGACGGGCGGCCGGGTCGCGCGTCAGAGTGGATCGCCAGCGGGGAGGCAGGGCGAGGACGCCCGGGCGAGGCCACCACGATCGCCTGCGTCGCCACGAACGCCTGCCTCGGGCAGGCCGAACTCCAGCGGGTCGCCCGCATGGCGCACGACGGTCTGGGGCGCGCGGTCGACCCGGCGCACACCCTGTTCGACGGCGACGTCATCTTTTGCGTCTCCTGCGGCGACCTGCCGGCCGACGCATCGCGGGTAGGCGTCCTCGCCGCTGCTGCCGTCGCCGAGGCGATCCTGCGCGCTGTCCGCTGAAACGTCCAGTGCCATCACGATTCCCTCTGGCCGCCATAGCCTGTGGACGCTGTGTCGCCCGCGCTGGAAAGCCTACGCTAGGAAGACAAAGCCCGCGTGGAGGCGATCCGATGGCGCAGAAGGAAAAGGTACAGGCGCAGTTCGGCAGACAGGCGACGAAATACACGCACAGCCCGAGCCATGCCTTCGGACGCGACCTTTCGCGGCTGCTCGAACTCTTGCAGCCGCAGCCGGACATGCGGGCCCTGGACGTCGCGACCGGGACCGGCCACACTGCGCTCGCGCTCGCCGGCCTGGTGCGCGAGGTGATCGGCGTCGACATCACGCCGCAGATGCTCAGGGAGGCGCGGGCGCTCGCGCGCGAACGCGGCATCGAGAACGCCGACTTCCGCGAGGGCGACGCCGAGTCCCTGCCCTTTTCGGACCATGAATTCGACATCGTCACCTGCCGGCGGGCTCCGCATCACTTCGCCGACATCCCCCGCTTCCTCTCAGAGGTCTCGCGGGTGCTGCGCTCCGGGGGGGCATTCGGCGTCGCGGACCAGACGACGCCGGAGCTCGAGATCGGCCGCGCCTTGATCGAGACGTTCGAGCAGCTGCGGGACCAAAGTCACGTGCGCGCCCTCTCACCATCGCTCTGGCATACGGAAATCGAAGCTGCGGGCCTGCACGTTGCGCACCTCGAAGTCCAGACGGAGGACCGCGAGGTCGACGAGTATCTGGATGTCGCCGGTGTGACGGCGGAGCGCCGCTCGGAGATCTACCGCCGCATCGCGTCGGCCCCCAGGGAGGCGGCGGAGATGAACGGCTTCCACGAGGTGAACGGCAGGCTGCGCTTCGAGCGCCGCCGCGTCATCGCCGTCGCGCGCCGCTGATAGCGTCCGCGAAAGAGGCCGCCGCATGGCCAAAGTCCGGTTTGCGAATGAAGTGCCGTCCGTCGAGCAGTTCTTTCCGCTCTTCCTGACAACCGGCTGGAACGAGCGCCAGCAGCTGACGCACGCTCGGCTGGAGAAGGGGCTCGCCGCGACCTGGTTCGCCGTCTGCGCCTACCTGGAGGACGAACTCGTCGGATCCGGCCGCCTGATCTCGGACGGCTGCTACCAGTGCTTCGTCTGCGACATGATCGTGCGCCCGGACCTCCAGGGACAGGGCATCGGCAAGGAGATCGTGGAGCGCCTCCTTGCCCACGCCAAGGCGCAGGGCATCCGCTGGGTGCAGCTCACGTCCGCCCGCGGAAGCGAGGCTTCTACGAGAGACTCGGCTTTCAGACCCGCCCGGCCGAGGCGCCCGGGATGGAGATTTGGCTCTAGTCGCCGGGAGTCCAGAGCGGACGGTAGTGCTCTGGACGCCGCCGCCGCAGGTGCGGCTTCGCGCGCACGTCCGGGAGGCCGTGGGCACCCGGCCGCGTGTCGACGGCACCGTGCGCCCCGCGGCGATCCGTCTCGCCGCGCCCGTGCCGCGCGCCGAGCACGGCACAGGGAGCCTCCAGCGAGGCGTAGGCGAGTACGAGGTCATCCGACGCGGCCCGCACGCGCGGAATGAAATAGTAGGCCTGCTCGGCGGGCCAGGGTCCGTCTTTGCCCGGGACGGCGCTGCCGGGGAAATCGCCGTCCGGAAAACCGCTGCCGCGGTCCGGCGCCAGCAAGAGATCCACTCCCTCCATGCCGAAAAGCCTGGATGTCTCCGGCCACGCGAGTTCTTCGCCCCGGCAGATCCCGATGCGGGCGCCCGGCAGGTTGACGATCGCACCGTCGGTTCCGCGCTGCGCCTGCGGGCGTGAGAGGAGCATGCCCTGCGGGCCCAGCAGGCGCAATTCGCCGGATACAGCGCTCCCGCAGCAGACCCAGAGCTGCTTTGTGCGGCAGAGCGCCTGCAGGATGTCGCAGGCGGCGTTGTCCCACGGCTCTGTGAGTGCGTCGCCAGGCAGCGCGACCACCCGCTGACGCAGGGTCGCGAGGTCCTGCGCGATCTCCCCTGCCGTGCCCTGCACCGGCAGCGCGGACACCTGGAGTTCGCGCCCCTCCGGCAGTCCGGGCTGGCCGTACAGGTTGAACAGGACGCCTGGATCGAAGCGGTGCGTATCGCGTGCGAGCGGCAGGCATTCCCCGGGCGGGAGGGGCGCCCTGTGCCCAGCTGCGGGTGTGCGGCGCACAGCCGCGCGCACGATGCCCTCGCCGTCGTCCAGCGATGCGAGCAGTCTGCCGTCGCCGTCGAAGATGGCGCTGCCGCCTGCAAAGTGCACTCCGCGCTCGACGCCGAAGCGGTCCGCGGCCACGAGCGGCAGGCCCGTCTCCCAGGCCCTGGCCCACCAGTACGGGCTCGGTGCGGGGTCTCCGCACCAGTTGGTCGGAAAGGCGATCAGGTCCGCCCCGAGGATCTGCAGGGCCCGCGCGCCCTCAAAGAGTTCGATATCCGCGCAGTCGAGCACGCCCAGGCGGCCGTACGGCGTCGCGACGACGACATGGCCGAGGTCCCCGTCCATCGCCCAGCGCGGCTCGGAGACGAAGCTGTGGACCTTGCGGTAGCGGCCGAGCAGGCCCTCCGCGCCGACCACTGCGACGCTGTTGTAGAAAATCCCGGTGCGCGGGTCGACCTCCGGCAGCCCAAAGACCGCGATGCCGCCCCAGGCGGCGCAGATCTCTTGCACTGCCCGCGTCGCGGGTCCCGGCAGCGTCTGCGCGAGCGGCGCGACGTCCGCGCGGTCCAAAAAGCAGTAGCCCGCCGTGGCCATTTCCGGGGCGACGGCGATGCGGGCACCATCCGCAAATGCGGTCTCCAGCAGCCCCAGCAGGCGCCTTAGGTTTCCCTGCTGGTCGTAGAGTTCTGGCGCGAACTGGATGGCCGCAACCTCGATCGGCACCGCAGCATGCCCGTGGTTCAAGGGATCCTAGCCCCATCATGGCCGCCGCGGATGATATCCGCGAGGCGGCCGGAGACATCCGCAAGGCGTACGAGTTCTTCCCGGTGCACAGCCGTCAATTCGCGCAGGACGCTCCCCCCTTGCCCTGTCAGCACGACTTCCACGACGCGGTGGTCCTCCTCCGAGGTGCGCCGTGCTACGAGCCCCGCCGCCTCCATGCGGTCGACGAGTCCGACGACGGTATGGTGGCGCAGCTGCAAATGCTGCGCGAGTTCTTTGATCGTCGCGAACTCGCGCCCCGGCATGCCCTGCACCGTGAGCATGAGCTGGTGCTGCTGCGGGCTGAGACCGGACCTGCGCGCCGCTTCCTCGCTGAAGCGCAGGAAGCGGCGCAATTCCCCGCGGAACGCCGATATCGTCTCGTACTCCCGCTTTGTCACCGGGCGCGGTGCCTGCGCCCCGGCTCGCCGCGCGTCTGGCATGTCTCGCCTCCTGATGATCATCATACCGAAACGAAGTGCCGCGACGGCGCCATTCGTGTCGTTTTACGATATAATTGAGGTGTTACACGAAAGGCTGGCGGTCACAGGATGGAGGACGATGGGCGGATCTTGCACGGTGCGCGCCGTCTGCGCGGCGACTATCGCACCGATGGCGCACGGCTCGTATACCTGACGGCTTGGGCTATGGTCATCGGCCTCGCGGGAGGATTCGTGGCGATCGCCCTGCTGCGCCTCATCGGCCTCATCACGCACCTATCGTACCAGGGCAGGTGGGCATGGTCGCTGACGCCGCCCGATCCCTCGCACTGGGGTTGGCCTGCCATGTTCGTGCCGGTCGTGGGTGGACTTGCGGTCGGCCTTCTGGCCCGCTTCGGCACCGACAAGATCCGCGGTCACGGCATTCCGGAGGCCATCCAGACGATCCTCGAACAGCGCAGCGTCATGGAGCCGAAGATCGCTTTGATCAAGCCGATCGCATCGGCGATCACGATCGGCACCGGCGGCCCGTTCGGAGCCGAGGGCCCGATCATCATGACCGGC
>JAKAPV010000204.1 GCA_021806845.1 Bacillota bacterium
GACCCGGACCGTGGCGCCGCGCAGATAGTCCGCGTACTCGGCCGAGGCGGCGCAGCTGGCCACGGGCGCGATCAGTCCGCTGGTGGCATTGGCTTGTCCGATCCAGGCGAGCCGCAGCTCGCCGAATTGCACCGCGACCCGGCATACGCGCTCGAACAGCTCCGCCTCGCTGGTGCAGTGCGGCAGCAGTTGGTTGGTTTCCGCGAGCGTCGCGTGAATCCTATTGAGGAAGAGAATCTCCGCGACGCGGGCGTGCTCCTGGCTCAGGTCACGCACCGCGGCGATCACCACCCCGGAGCGCAGCGGGCTCAGCGTGATGTCCACCGGAAACTGCGTGCCGTCGCGCCGCAGGCCGCGCAGCTCCATGCCGGCCGTCCCCATCACGCGCCGCCGCCGCCGTTGTTCGTAATCGCGACGCAGAGCGTGGTGGTGCTCCCGGAGGCTCTGCGGTACGAGCTGCTCGACGGACAGGCCGATGAGCTCCTGAGTCGACCAGCCGAATAGCTCGCCCGCCAGATCGTTGGCGAGCAGAATTGCGCCGCGGCGGTCAACGACCAGCAGCGCATCCGGCGCGGTCTCGAACAGCTCCTCCAACCGCACGTAAGCGGCCGCATGCGCATGGCCACGCCGTACCGCGACGACCGCAAGCAGCGAGGCAAGCGCCAGCAGCGTCCCGCCCATCGTCGCGAGCGCCATCAGCGCGTCCTCCCGGACAGTCTGAATCGCCGTGTCGGCACCGGCGGCGGTTGTGCCAGGTACGGCGTCGCGGGCCGCGAGGCGGCGCGGCGCCTCTCGTCGCGATGAACCGGCTTGGCGGATTCGCGGCTCATCAGTGCAGGGATGCCGGCCGATCGGCGTCACCCGCGCGTCGGCCGGCGAGTCGGGCTGGGGAGCCGCTCGCGCCGCCGCGTCGGTACCGCGATTCATCGGGACGGGGAACGGTCAAAGCACACATGCTCTTGCCTTTCCGGCTGCGCATCCTGCCCGTGGACTCCCCAATTGATTCCAGTCTTGATCGGGTCTTATTTATACGACCTGGATGCGCTGCGGCGAGGACGGCGTTCACAACGCAGGGCAAAGGCACTTCGGGCTCGCAACGGGCGCCGCCGGACGTGCCGCGCGCCCGCGGCCACGCCACCTGCCTTGACATAATGAGCCCGCCACGCACAAGACATTGGCGGCGGACGAGAGCACCGCCCACAGCGCATGGCCGGGCACCGACAGGGGCCCCGCGACTCCGTGTTGGGTATGGGCAGCGGCTGCCGCCGGGGATACCGGCCGCCATCGGCCCCGATCGAGCGGTGGAAGCGCCGCAACATAGCGCATTTCGAACACTGCAAGCCGATACGCGGGCAGCGGCCCGGCGCGCATGGGCTGCGGGCCGTGCCGCTGCTGCTGCGTCGACGCTCCGGATCGATCTACCGTCTTGCATGCCCGTTGCGGCCACTACGAATTCAAGTCGCATCGCAATGCGAGTACAAGCGTACCCGAGCCGATCCGCGGCTTGCTCGCGCGAGACTCTGAAGCGATTCATGGATGTCGAGTCAGTCAACTTTCGGGTGCCGACGGCCGTGATCCCGAGCAGTGCAGGTGCATGGGATCGAACCTCCGAGCAGGCGAATCAGTAGGGTGAGGCGAGTGGTGCGCTGCTCGTACGTGTTGGCGCTGTTACTGCTGTTTGGCGCGCCTGGCGGCGCGGCTGCGCAGGGACGCGCGTACTTCTTTCTGTCGTCGGACCAGGTGCGCGCTTTGCGCAATGTGGCGCCAGCGGAGAATCTCATCCTCCGATGGAGGAAGCAGGTCGAGATCCTCCAGGGCAAGGAGCCGAAGCCACCCGACGAGACGGGTACGCTTGCGCTCGGCGCGGATTACTTCGCCTGGGAGACTGCCGCCGGCAAGACGGTGATCGTCGATTTTGCGCTGCGCCGCGTGTTCAGCTTCAGCACCGGACAGCCGGGGTTCAGCAACGATAATATGTTTGCCGCCGTCGATTTCTACGACATGGAAGCGAGCAACAGAGCGCTGATGTCAATGCTGGAAGAGAGGCTGAAAATGCCCCACCTGCCCGGCCATCTGCGCCCGTTGTATGAAGCGGCCTTAGGAGTGCGGACGGCAGGACTTGCGCCGCTCGCGGTCGACGTGTCGAGGCGCGGCGACGAGGTCGCCGTGCAGTACAAGGGCGAGGAAGTCGCGCGCCTGCGCTTCGGTCGCGAGGAGTTGTCCCCCGCGCAGGGTGAAATGCTGGCCAGGGCGATCCGATACCTGGTGCCGATCCATCCGGCCGCGCTCGCAGCGGTGCTGCCGCTCCGGCGGCTGCCGGTTGCGATCGAGGCCGTTCACGAGTTTCACGTCGACAGCAAAGCGCGCACTTCGATCCAGCTCCAACGGGTCGCGACGAGCGCGCAGGCGTACCCGCTGCCGGCGGGCCTCTCCACCGACCTCTCGTACAACGCCTATTCGATCCCTCCACAGTTTGCAGCGTTCCTGAAGAGCGTGACCGAGATCGCGCTCCAGGCGATCCGCGGCACATACGACAAGCCGCGCCCGACCTTGGCGGATTATGCTGCGGCGGCCGACCTGGCTCAAAAGCAGGGCGACCTGCTCGAGTCCGGCCTGGCGTGGCTCGGCGCCGGCCTGCAGTACCCGCAGCAAATGGCTGCGTGCGACACGCCGGGCGGGCCCTCTTACTGTGCGGCGTATCGCGCACAGATGCACGCCGCCGCTCAAGACCCACGGTTCAGCAAGATAGTAAAGGCCGCCGGTGACTGCACGCGGCAAGAGTGGGAGCAAGGCGCGAGGACACTCGCAAGCGTCGACGTCGCGGGCAAGCCCCACGGCTACGTCGCATCAATGATCATGTTCTGCCTGACCGCGGGCCTGCCCCCGAAAGCGCTGCAGAAGATCGACGGCACGGGAACCCGCTTCCCCCTTTCGGCGATGGACAACGCGCTCGATGCGATCAGGGCGAACCCCTACGTGCCGTCCTACTACTACGACATCGGCGTGAGGTTCGAGAGGTCCTACTACCCGTTCTGCGCGTGGCGCATATTCGACCTGGGTTACGCGCTCGGCGGCGGGGCAAAGGGCGACGCTTTCGATGTCGGCCTGAGGAAGCGCGAGCAAATTCTGCTTGCGCGCCATCCTGGGTTCTTCTGAACGTCCCGCAGTCCAGGCCGGATTGAGCTCTCACCGAGGGCCAGTGGGACGGCGACGACCGCCCAAGCAGGCGTTTGCGAGCCGCCCGGCCGTGTCGTGTCGATAACCAGTCGGACATCGACCGCGAGCTCTGCGCGGGCGCACTCATCTGTCACGATTTGCCGCCCTTCGCCCCAGGTCGGACGGGCTCG
Source organism: Bacillota bacterium (assembly GCA_021806845.1). Classification (GTDB taxonomy): domain Bacteria; phylum Bacillota; class Sulfobacillia; order JAJZYS01; family JAJYTV01; genus JAJYTV01. The sequence continues at coordinate 3,348 of JAKAPV010000204.1, forward strand.
GACGTGTCAAGCCCTCAGACGGCCCGCACCGGCGCAGGATAGCGCGCGACGGTCTCATTCGTCGTAAGCAGCGTGATGCCCTCAACGACGGCCTGCGCGATGAGAACGCGATCGAAGAGATCCTCATGCAAGGGTGGCAGGGCATCGATCGCCACGACATGCTGAGTGCCAATCGGCAGCTCGGTGTAACCGTTATCGAGCAGTCCCCGCCGCAGCAGCCGCGCATCGACCTGGAAGTCCTCGCGGCCTAATCCGCGCTTGATCACGATCTCCCAGAGGCTCGCCGCGCTGACGAAGAGCTGATTGTCATCGGCTTCGATCAGCTCACGGGCGGCCTTGGATAGACGGTCAGGCCGACCCGCCGCCCAGAGGAGCAGGTGTGTATCGAGCAGTAATCTCAAGGGTCATTGCCCAGCCGGCGCTCGGTCTCGCCGCCGCCCATCCGGTCGAAGTCGTCGGGCACGGCGATCTGCCCCACCATAAATCCCACGCGTTTCGCCTGCCCGGCCTCCGGCGCAGCCAGCGGAATCACCTTGACCAAGGGCTTCCCGGCCTTGGCGATCACGAAGGATTCTCCTCTGGCCGCCTGCTCCACCAGTCGCGATAGATGGGTCTTGGCCTCATGGATATTGACGGTTTGCATGGTCGATGTGGACTTAGTTCGATAAACTTAGTCTATTATGCAGCAATGGAAGCCCAGGAGGTATCCGCGATGGAATAGAAGCGGGACACACGGCACCTGCAGTCCGGGATGTCCCTCGTCTACCCCACACTCTCGCGGGCCATCCGCGAAGCGTCTTGGCCCGCCCCAGCTTCCGGTAACGCTCGCTACAGGTTGCTCGCGCGGCTGCGGAGGGCAGAATTCCCGGGACCGATCCGGCGACCGCCGGACGACGGCAAGATTCGGGTCGTCAAACGGAATGGCAGTATAACTTATTGTTTTATATAGAATATAATAGATGGCGGAGAGGGTGGGATTCGAACCCACGTGCCGGTTTTACCCGACCATCCGATTTCGAGTCGGCGCCGTTATGACCGCTTCGGTACCTCTCCGGGGGACGAGTGGTATTATAGCTGTTAATTTTTGCCCTCGTGGAGTCCGACTCTTGGCGCGAAGACGCAACCGTGCACGCCTGGGGACGGCGAGATCCAAGATAAGAGCAATAGCCGCCGTCACCACGATTGCATTACTGGTTCAAGGTTCACGCACGCCTACCGTGATGGAGCAGATCCACTCCCGTGGGGAGCTCCGCGTGGTCACCCTGAACGCCCCCACCAGCTTCTATCTGGGCTCGCAGGGACCCAAGGGACTCGAATACGACCTGGCCTGCCGCTTCGCGGCGTCGCTCGGACTGCGGCTCAAGATCTATGCCGTCCGCAATGAGGCCGCGATGCAGGCCGAGCTCGCCTCGGGGCGGGCGGACATTGCCGCGGCGCAGATCACGGCCGACGGCGCCTGGGAGCAGGTGGGTGACCCGGCGAGCCCGTATGCCGAGATCCCGCAGCTGGTCGTCTACCGCACCGGCGAACCCGCGCCCAGCGACTTCATGCACCTCGAGGACGCGACACTCGTTGTCCGCGCCGATAGCCCGCAGGAGGGCGTCCTGCAACGACTGAAGCTGGTTGCGCCCTTCCTGAGATGGGAATCGGCGGCGCCGGGCACCGCGCCGCTGCAGGATGTCGAGACCGGAAGCGACACCTTAGCCGTGATGGATGCGCGCACCTATGCCTATGCGCATCATCTGTATCCCGATACTGCAGCCGCATTCGCGCTGCCGCAGAAGCGCCCCGTGCAATGGATCGTGCGCCAGGGCGCCCCGGAACTGCTGCAGGCGGTCAACCGCTTCTTCGACTCGATACGCTCCTCCGGCGAGCTGGCGACCCTGCTGCAGCAGGACTCGGGGGATGCAAGCTCGTTCCATTACGAGCAGTCGCGCGTGTTCGAGCAGTATTTCGTGCAGCGCCTGCCGCGCTTTCGTGACTGGTTCGAGCAGGCCGCCGAGCGCTATGACCTCGACTGGCGACTGTTGGCTGCGATCGGTTTCCAGGAATCCCGCTGGAATCCCACAGCCGTTTCATCGAGCGGCGCAGTCGGCGTCATGATGCTCACCTCCGACACGGCGCAGGAGATGGGAATCACCCACCGGCGCAACGCCGAGGCCAGCATT
>JAKAPV010000205.1 GCA_021806845.1 Bacillota bacterium
TGAACCACCCGATGGGGCCCTTCACGCTGCTCGACTTCACCGGAGTCGACGTCTGCTACGCCGTGATGGACTACTTCTACCGCGAGTTCGGCGACCCGGCCTACAAGCCGCCGCTCCTGCTGCACCAGCTGGTGCGCGCGGGGCGGATGGGCAAGAAGTCCGGCGCCGGGTTCTACGACTACAGTGAGCGCTGAGCTGCGGATCGGCGCGCACCTCTCGATCAGCCAGGGACTGCCGAAAGCGATCGAGATGGCGGTCGAGATCGGCGCCAACACCTTTGCCTACTTCACGCGCAACCCGCGCGGCGGAGCCGCGCGCACGATCACCCCGGCGGAGATCGAGGCCTTCGTGGCGGCAAAGGAGCGAACGGACGTGCGCGACACCGTGGGACACCTCCCGTACACCGTGAACCCCGCCGGCAAGGACCGGGTCGCGGAATTCGCCCGCATGGTGCTGCGCGAGGACATCGAGCGCGCTTCCGCCTTTACGGGCGAGTTCCTCAACTTCCATCCGGGCAGCCACCAGGGAGATGGCCCGGAGGAGGGCGTCGCCCGCCTGGTCGCGACGCTGCGCGACGTCATGCCGAAGGCGTCTGGGGACGCCATGCTGCTGATCGAGACGATGTCGGGACAAGGCAGCGAGGTCGGAGCGACCTTCGCGCAGATCCGTGAGGTGATCGACGCCGTCCCGGATCCGCGCCTCGGGGTCTGCCTCGACAGCTGCCACCTCTTTGCGGCGGGCTACGACCTGCGCACGCCGGACGGCGTCGCCGCGATGGTCAGGGACCTTGAGGACGCGGTCGGGCTCTCGCGGGTGCGGGCGATGCACCTCAACGACTCGAAGCAGCCGCTCGGCTCGCACCGGGACCGCCACGAGAAGCTCGGGCAGGGGCAGATCGGGCGGGACGGGATCCGGGCGATCCTGCGCAACGAATTCCTGCGCACGCTGCCGATCGTGCTCGAGACACCGATCGACGACTATCGCGAGTACGCAGGGGAGATCCAGGTCGCACGCGAGCTTGCCGGCTAGGCATGGCAAGGCGGCTGCGCGCATAGATAGGGGGGTACCCAAAGGGGGTGCCCCCCTTCGTGCGACCTCTCGGGCGGTTCGCGCTGCCGATGCTCGCTCTCCTGGCGCTCTGCCTTTGGATCCTGCCACACCTCAACGTCGCCGCCCTGGCTCGCGGCGCCGACAGCTACGTGAGCCCGGCCGGCCGGCCCAGCGCAACGCAGGAGGCGGTCGGCGCGATCGCGCCGCAGCATCAGGACGGGCTGCCGACCCCGCTCGTGATCGGCTACTACTCCGGCAGCGGCAGCGGGCTCGGCTTTCAGACACTCGAGACGGATGCGCACCTCTTGAACGCCATCGTGCCGGACTGGTACACGATCTGGAAGGACGGCTCGATCACCGGCCAGTCCCTGCCAAGCGTCCTCACGCTCGCGCGGGATAAGCACCTGTGGGTGTTCGCGATGGTCTCACAGAACCAGTACGGCGGCGCCGTCCTCGGCCCGCTGCTCCAGAATCCCGTGGCCTCGCGGCGCGCCATGGAGAATCTGCTGGCGCTCTGCGAGCAGCAGGGATATGACGGGATCAACCTCGATTTCGAGGGCATCCCGCCGCAGGACCGCGCCGACTACTCGAACTTCGTGGCGCAGTTCGCGGCGCTTCTCCACCGCTACGGCTACTACCTGACGCTCTCGGTGCCCGCGGAGACGGCCAACGCGCCCGGGAACGGCTGGACGGGGGCATACGACTACAAGGCGCTCGGCATGAGCGCAGACCTTGTGATCGTCATGGCCTACGACCAGCATTACTCCCTCGGGGCCGCCGGGCCGATCGCAAGCACCGCCTGGGCGCAGCAGGTCGCGTCCTACGCCGCGCGGACGATGCCGCCGCGGCGGGTGGTGCTGGGGGTGCCGGTCTACGGCTACGATTGGGGCTCCGGACCCGCCCAGGGACTCTCGTGGGAGGCCTACAAGCAGATCGCCCAGTCGCACGGCCTCTCACCGAACGCGCAGGACCTCGTCTACTGGGTGAACGGCGTCCGCCACGTCGCGTACTACGAGGGAGTGCAGTCCTTCGAGGCGAAGGTGCGCGTCGCGACGGGCGACGGCATCCGCGGCATCGCGCTGTGGCGTCTGGGACTTGAGGACCCTACGATCTGGAACTACCTCGGCGGCGCCTGATCGCCTCGATCCCTGCCGGGTCGGGCGTGACGAAGAGCGTCTCGTGATGGTCGTAGATGACGAAGCCAGGGGCGGCGCCGCGCGGCCGCCTGATGTGCCGTACGAAGGTGTAGTCCACGGGGACTTGAGAGCTGTGGCGCTGCTTCGAGTAGAAGGCGGCCAGCAGCGCCGCCTCCAGACGATCCGGCGCCCCGACGGCCCGCCCTGGCAGGGGGCGCAGGATGCAGTGCGCTCCCTGCCGGTCTTTCGTATGGAACCAGAGGTCGCTGGGGCGCGCGGATCGCGTCAGGGCGTCGTTCTCCTTGGCGCTGCGGCCGACCAGGACCTCGTGGCCGCCCGCTGTCGTGAAGCGCAAGGGGCCCTTGCGCTGGCCTTGCGGGCCCTCCTCCTGCGGCATGGCCTCGCTGCGCAGCGCCCGCAGCGCTGGAAGGTCCGGCGCCCGCTCGACTGCGGCGAGCTGGTCCGACAGCGACGAGACCCGCTCGGTGAGATCCGAAAGGATCTGGCCGAGGTGCGATGCGCGTGAGCGAAGCTTCTGGTAGCGCTTGAAGATGCGGGCCATATTCTCGGCCGCCGAGAGATCCGGGTCGAGCGGGATCTCGATGATCTGATCCGGAAGCTGCGGATCCGGCACGCGCGCCAGCGAGAGGCCTGGCGCGAGTTCGTGCAGGTGGAGCTTCAGCGCCTCGCCCTGACGCAGGAGTGCATCGAGATCGCGCGTTTCGGAAAACTCCTCCTGGGTCTTCTCGAGCGTGCGCAGCAGGCGCTCTCGCTGCGTTTCCAGGCGTTGGCGAAGGGAGGAGCGCAGCTCGCGAAGCTCCATAGCCTGCAGAGCATCGCGGGCTACTTCCGAGACGGCCGCGAGCATGCCGCCCGCAGGCCGGAGCAGTCCCTCGGCGGGCCACGGGAAGGGCTGCGCCGCATGCGCCCGCCCATCGCGCTCCTCGACGCTCGGCGCGAAGTCGCTCCGGGCGATGCGCCGCATGAGCTCCCCGCGCGTGAGGGAGTAGCGGAGCCAGGTGCGAGAGGGCGGGGGCTTTGGGCCCGGCAGCGCGAACGAGTCGCCGACTGCGCGGCGGCGCGCGCGCAGCGTGAAGAGGACGCTTCCCCCCGCGGCGAGCACGACATCCGCATGGGTGCCGAAGAACTCGCCGCAGAGCTGCAGCATCCGCTCGTCCCCGAAGCGGTCCCGGCCGAGGAGGCAGAGGGCGAGGACACGCTCCCCGAAGGGAACGAAGACACCGTCCAGGCGCGCGCCCTCGAGGCTGCGGCGCAGGAGCTGCAGCACGGCGCCCGCAGCCCGCTCGCGCGCGGGTGCGCGCTCGAGGAGGTAGACGGACGGCAGGTCCTGCCGCGTCTCCAGCGCGAGCGGCAGCACCTCGCCGCGCGCGCGCAGCACCAGGACGACGCGGCGGGCGTCGAGGTGGACGGCGTCAACGCGTGCGCCGCGCAGGGTCTGCAGTTCCTTTGCGACGGCCTGCAGGGCGATCCAATCGGTCATGGGATAAACCTCCATCGGCGATGGGCCCGGACATGCCGGTCAGGTATAATGGCCAGACGGGGCCGCGGGAAGGGGGCGGGAGCATGAGCTGGTTTCCGGCGCCAGGCATCGCGCGGCGGCGTACCGTCGGCTGGGTCGATTTCCTGGTGCTCCTCGCCGTGCTCATCCTGCTGCTCGGGGTGGTGCGGCTGGGCTCCGGCATGACCGCACCGCTCAGCCGGGCGTCCTCGATCTCGCTCTCGCCCTGGGCGCTGCCGCTCTACGCGGGCGAGAGCCTGCTGCGCATCGCGATCGCCTATGTCTTTTCGCTCGCCTTCGCGGTTGCCTACGGCTACTTCGCAGCGAAGACGACCATCGGCCAACGGCTTCTCGTACCGCTGCTCGACATCCTGCAGTCTGTTCCGGTGCTCGGATTTCTCTCCGCCACGATCGCCTTCTTCGCCGGGCTCTTTCCGGGGAGCACCGCGGGGCTCGAGATCGCGTCCGTCTTCGCCATCTTCACTGCCCAGGCCTGGAACATGGCCTTCAGCTTCTACCATTCGGAAATGACGCTGCCGAGGGACCTGCAGGAGGCATCCCACGTCTACCGGCTGGGCGGCTGGCAGCGGCTATGGTACCTCGAACTGCCGAGTTCCGCCATCTCCCTGATCCTGAACAGCATGATGTCCTTCGGCGGATCGTGGTTCTTCCTCGCCGCCTCGGAGAACGTGACCTACGCCGGCCGCTCCTACCTCCTGCCGGGCGTAGGGTCGTACATGGCACTTGCGGAGCAGCGCGGCGACGCGGGGGCGATGGTCGCCGCGATCATCGTGATGATCATCCTGATCGTCGCCGTCGACCAGATCTTCTGGCGCCCCGTGATCGCGTGGTCCCAGCGCTTCAAGATGGAACAGACGGTCTCCGGTGACGAGCCGACATCATTCGTGCTGACGATCCTGCATCGCTCGGTGCTCATCAATCTGTTCGGGCGCAAAGTGCTGCGCCCGGCGCTCGAGGGCATGCTCGCGGCGCTCTCGCGCCCGCCCAGGCGCCCGCAGGCGCGCAGGAATCCATTGCTGTGGGAGAACCTCTCAACTACCTCATCTATCCAGTCCCGCACATTCGAACCACTGAAGGATGGATCGGACTTTTCCAGCGTCACACCCGCAGCGGGGACTGCTATATCAAAACAGAATTTTCTCCAGTCATACCAGTCATCATCTTCATCGGGATCGTCATCAACTTCCTCCACGAAGACAAACTGCATGAGCACCTCCCTGAGCGCTGCAGGCAGAATGGAATACCTGAGCTGAGGATCGGTCTTAATTCTTTCAAGAGCGCCAATAATGTTTCCGTTCAGTGCCACTACCGGTCTGTCATTCACAAATATTATTTTCCATTCCTGTTTCATAGAGTTGATTATCTGAAGCGGCAGCAGCGGCCTCTTCCCTGAGGGATAGGTAGACAGTTTGTCAGCTGCCCCCAGGATGAGTTGCCTGCCTGAGTGGTCATCCACTACAAGCAGTCTGAAATAAATCACGGGAAAACTCGAAAATTCCTTAAGCGTGGTGTCGGAAGGTTCCTTCGGGTTATCTGCTGTCTGAAAGTCAAACCTTTTCACTTCTGTGGCATAGTAAGCCTCAACAAAGACGCGTGCCTTCGGGGGAAACTTGTAATCATCGAGTTTAACCAGACAGGTGAATCTCCGTTCCGGGCCGTTGCCTAAAAGACCGAGGCTTATCGACTCCCTGTTTATCTTTTTGCGCCCTGTGTAATTGAATTTCCGTATCAAGAT
>JAKAPV010000206.1 GCA_021806845.1 Bacillota bacterium
AGCAGCCGTAGCCGCAAACGAGCAGGGGCGCCGGGCCAAGCCCGGCGCCCCTGCTCGAACGGTCAGCCGCACCCCAGCTAGAGGGCGTCCTTGTAGTAGCCGATCGCCCGGCCGTACGGTGCCACCGACTCCGGAGCGACCTCGATCAGCAGGCCCGCGAGGGAGCGCACGGCATCCGCATGACGGCCAAGGTCGTGCTCGACGAACGCCCGCATCACCTGCAGCACGTGGAATTCAGGGAAGCGCTCGATGCCCTGCGAGATCAGCAGGTGCGCGTCCTCGAGCCTGCCTACGGTGCGATAGGAGCTCGCGAGCTGCAGATGCAGATACCGGCTCCACGCCCCGTCTGGCCCAAGGCCGAGCGCCTTTTCATAGCAGTCTACGGCTTCCTCTTCATACCCGTTCGTGTCATAGCAGCCGGCCAGCGCGAACCAGGCATCGGCCGACTCGGGGCTGCGCTGCGCAAGCGTGCGCAGGGCAGCCGCCGCGGCATCCGGGTCCGCCAGTTGCTCCGCGGCCTGGATCTCCGCAGCCATGGCAGGGGAACCGATCTCAGCGAACGGAACATGCATGTAGCGCGACACGCCTCCGGTCGCGGCGGACCCGTTTGCCGCCGCCTGACGCTCGTCCTCCTGCACCGCAATTTCTCCTCCGCGATGATTTCTGGGAGCCAAGAGGCTACGCGTGCCCTTCGAACTCGGCGGCCGCCGCGGCGATCGCGGCGCCCATGGGTCGGCGTCTTGCTACGAGCAGGATGATCGCCACCACCACGACCGCAGCCGACACGAGGAACGGAAGCTGCGGGGAGAAGGCCTTGTCGAGGTACCCGGACAGCACCGGCGCGATCGCGGCCCCCGCCCAGCGCAAGAAGTTGTAGGCGCCCGAGGAGATCGACCGCGTGAAGGGCGAGATCTCGATGGCGAGCGTCGTGAAGACGGCGTTGGCGATGCCGCAGAGTAGCCCGGACGCGATGATCAGGCCGATCGCGGGGGGTGTGCCGCGCACCATGAAGAGCCCGACCATCAAGAGCGCGAAGAGGACGAGGTTCCACTCGAGCAGAGCCAAGGCCCCGATGCGGGGGCGCAGCCAGTTCACGATGAAGACGGAACTGATGGCCACGAGGATGCCCCAGGCGAAATAGGTCAGCCCGAGCGGCAGGGCCTGCATGTGGAGGTAGATCGGCGAGTAGGCGAGGATCGTGAAGAACCCGTAGGAATACCCAAGGCCGGCGAGGGCGTTCGTCAGGACGTTGCCCTGCCCGAGCGCCTGGAGGATATCGCGGGCGCGCCGCGGCTGTTCGCGCCTTTCCGGTTCCTTGACGGTGAAGTAGGTGGCGGCGAAGGCGATCGCCATGAGCGCGGCGGTACCGAAGAACGGCAGGCGCCAACTGATCGAGCCGAGAAAGCCGCCGATCAGGGGGCCGGAGGAGAGGCCGAGGCCGAGCGCCATCTCGTAGAGCGTGATCGCCCGCGCGGTGCCCCCGCTCGAAAGCCCGACGATGATCGCGAGGGCGGTCGAGGTGAAGAAAGCGTTGCCGAGCCCCCAGCCGCCACGGGCCTCCGCGAGGTGCCAGACGGTGTCCGAGAGACCGGAGATGGTGGCGAACACGATGACGAGCAATAGTCCGAGGAGCATCGTGCGCCTCCCGCCGAGGCGGGTCGAGAGTACGCCGGAGAGCAGCATGGCGAGGGACATCACGGCAATGTAAGTGGTGAAGAGCATTTCGACCTGCGCGGGGGAAGCGCCCATCTGCCGGCCAATCACCGGCAGGATCGGATCGACGACCCCGATGCCCATGAAAGCGATCATGGTGGCGAAGGCGGTGGCAATCACCGCGCGCGGAAATCCGAATAGCAAGTCGCTTCGGGCCTCCCTCCCGGATACCGCTCCATTGTAGCAATACCCGGCCTTGATGAGGCGGCGGCGGCGGCTTCCGGACCTCTAGGCGAGCGAGAAGCCCCCGTCCGAGACGATGATCTGCCCGGTGATGAACGCGGCATGGCTGCTGCAAAGCAGCGCCACCGCGCGCGCCGCGTCCTCGGGCCGCCCCAGCCGCCCCGTCGGCTCCGCCGCCAGGACCGCCGCCCGCAGCGGCTCGTCCATCCAGCCCGTATCGGTCGGTCCAGGATCCACGGCATTGACCGTGATTCCGTAGGGCGCCGTCTCGATCGCGAGGTAGCGCGTCATCGCAGAGATCGCGCCCTTCGTGGCGCCGTAGGCGAGATTGCCCGGCTCGCCGCTGTGGTCCTGGCCGGACACCAGGCTGACGATGCGGCCCCAGCCGGCATCGACGCAGCGCCTTGCAAACTCCGCGGACAGCATCAGCGTGCCGCGCACATTCACGGCGGCGTGGGCGTCCACGAGTTCCTCCGTGAGATCCCGAAAGCTCGAGGGGGCGCAGTGCGTCGCGTTGTTGACCAGGATCGAGGGATTTCCGAGAGTCTCCGCGGCGGCATCCAGCAGGCGCACAGCCGCACCGCGCTCCGCGAGATCGAGCTCCATCGCGCCGGCCGGCGCGATGGCCTGCAGCTGCGCGAGCAGCGCATCCGGGCCGCCGCCGGCGTCATACCCGTTGGCCGCGTCGGCAGCGGTCCAATGGGTGAAGAACACACGCGCCCCGTGCGCCGCGAGCTCCCTGCAGATCGCCGCACCGATCCCCTGTGCGCGGCTTGCGCCCGTCACCACCGCGACCCGTCCGCGCAGTCCCTCCATCGCTCACACTCCCTGCACAAGCACTCGGACCGGGCGGCCCATGCGCTGCCCGGTCTTGGTGCCTTATCCGTTTCGCTTGAGCTTTCCCGCCCGCAGCGCGTAGCGCTCGGCGATGGAGAACGCGTAGAGGCCCGCGGGCACCAGCAGGGCGCCCGCCGCGAGCAGCCCCAGGACCGTCGGCAGCAGCGATGCGACGCCCGCGCCGCGCAGCGCCGCATCGCGCACCGCGTTCAGGGTGTAGGTCGCCGGCGAGAGCCACGAGACTGCCTGCAGCCAGTGCGGCAGCACGCTGATCGGGTAGTAGATGCCCGAGACGAGCAGGATCACGCCCTGGATCACCTGCGTCGCCTGCGCCCCGCGCTCCGCCGAGAGCATCGGCATGATGGCGCCGAAGAGCCCTAGCCCGATGAACGGGACGCTCGACGCCGCCAGCACCAGCAGCGCGCCGGGCAGGTCCGCCTGGGCGAGCGGCAGGTGGAAGAAGAGCGCGATCGCGACGAGCACGATCAGCGTGCGCACGAGCCCGTAGACGATGGCGTAGGCGCATACCCCGAAGAGGTAGGTCACCCTGCGGATCGGTGCCATGAAGCTGTACTCGATGGTGCCCTCCCAGCGCTCCCACATCACGGAGTTCGACACTTCGAAGAAGAGCACGGAGAGGAAGTTCCAAAGCAGTGCCCCGATCGAGAGGTAGAGAACCCGCATGCCCTGGCCGGGCCCCGGCTGCGTGAGGCCGATGAGGCCGATCGTCAGCGCGTTCACGGCGTTGTAGAACGCGAAGACGAGTTCCCAGCCGAGATAGCGCCGTATCAGACTGAAGTTGCGGTAGATGACGGCGGCTGCGGCCCGCCGCTCCGTGCGCAGCGTGATCAAGCTTCCAGTTCCTCCTCAAGGCTCAGATCCTCGCCGCTCAGGGCGAGGAAGGCGGCTTCGAGTCCATTGCCGCCGCCATAGCGGGCGGCCAGGTTCGTAGGCGTGTCGAGCGCGATGAACTGCCCGCCGCGAATGATCGCGACGCGGTCGCACAGGCGCTGCGCCTCCTGCATGTCGTGGGTCGAGAGGATGATCGTCGTGCGGTCGGTCGCCCGGATCTCCTCGATGAATTCCTGCACGTCGCGGCGCGAGCGCGGGTCGAGGCCCGTCGTGGGCTCGTCGAGCAGCAGCAGGGTGGGGGAGGTCAAGAGAGCGCGCGCGATGGCGACCTTCTGCTGCTGCCCGCGCGACATCTCCTCGAGCGGAGCGCGGATCTTGTCCTTGGGCAGCCCGAGCCGCAGCAGGATCTCCTGCGCCCTTTGGCGGGCAGCCATGCGGTCGAGTCCGTAGAGGCCGGAGGCGTAGTCGAGGTTCTCTTGCGCGGAGAGCTTCTTGAAGAAGGACGCCTCCACAGATACGCGGTGGATCAGCCGCCGCACCTCATGCGGCGCCTTGGTCACGTCGTGGCCGAAGACGCGCACCACTCCCGCGTCGGGGACGAGCAGAGTCGAGATCAGGCGGATGAGCGTGCTCTTGCCGGACCCGTTAGGTCCGAGGATGCCGAAGCACTCCCCCTCCTCCACGGTGAAGCTGATGCCCGCAAGCGCCGTGACCTTCTCCTTGCGTCGCCGCCAGGGATGGTCGCCCTCTGGCCGGAACTGCTTTTGGACGTCCAGACACTCGATCGCGTACACAAACATTCCTCCTTGCCGCAGGCGCACAAAAAGGCCCGGTCGGTCAGTAGCCTGACCGGCCGGGCCGCGACGAGCGTGCGGCTAACGCGGCATATGGCCAGACCACGACACAGACACGCCAAGAACGGGCGTGACGATTCCGGTGCGCGTGCTTGTCATGGTTCGGCCTCCTTCCTAGAACGTGGTTCAGATCATACCATCCCAACCGGCCCTTGCCAATACCTCTTCATGCGAGATTCAGAGACATTCCCCATACTGACTTCGCTGATAGGGAATCGCGTTCTGAGGAGGAATCTGGGTGCCGTCACCGACCGCGCCGCGTCTCGTCACCCTCGCCCTGGTCCTCGCAGTTGGCGCAGCACTGGGCGTGCACGGGCTGAACGCGCCGAAGATCCCGGGCGTCTCCCTGAGTGGGGGAACCACCGCCGCCGGGGGATCGCCCGCGGCCTCCAGTGCCGCTGCCTCGAGCCAGACGCAGGGCTCTTCGAGCGCCTCGCAATCGTCTTCCGGCAACTCGCAGAATACGTCCGGGTCTTCTGGCAGCGCAGCCTCGTCTCCGGCTCCCGCGTCGAAGGGCCCCCTGCTCTCGAGCACGCAGTTCGCCCCCTTCACCTACGAGATCTACCCGACGGCGGCCTCGCAGGCGGGACTGGCCGAAGACGGCTTCAGCATCACGGTGAAGCCGGGCCAGAGCGGAGGCAAGACGCTGGTGGTCGGCGCCGCGGCCGGCGGCACGCTGGCCACGAAGTCGTTTCTCAACACGGACAGGGTCTACTGGATCGAGACCAGCTATGGGGACGACGCGCCCGGCCAGGACGCGAACTACGGCGACGACGGTTACATTCTTACGGACGCCCAAGGCTACATCACGCAGAAGTGAGGCGATCTGCTTGCAGCGCACCGCAACCGCATCCCGCAGCGACTGGGCGACCGGCGTCCTGCGGCCGCTGATCGGCCGCTTGGGCCTTGGCTTTGTGATGATCTGGTTCGGCGTCGGGGAGCTCTGGCAGCCCAGCCAGTGGACAGGGTACATCCCGGGCTTTCTGCACGGCCTACCGC
>JAKAPV010000207.1 GCA_021806845.1 Bacillota bacterium
ACGAGGGAGACTGTCGCAAAGCGTACGGCATCGCCAAGAGCGAGGGCTACCGCGTGCAGTTCGTCGACGTGGCGAACGAGACGCGCGACCCGCCGCCCTACAACCTCCTGCGCCAGGTGACGCGCACGGAGGGCGAGCTGGAGATGCTGGCGAGCGAGTTCGTCTCCGTCGTGCGGCAACTGAACGCGGGCGCCTTCGGCAAGGTGCAGGAGGCGGCGGTCGAGACGGCGACCTTGGCGCTCCTCGAGGAAGGCCGCAGGGCGGGGCGCGAGGTGACGCCGCAGGACGTGCTGGACGCTCTCCTGCGCTCAGAGGAGGAGGACGCGGCCCGCAAGGTCGCGCGGCTCCTACGCACCGCCCGCATGCGGCGGATCCTCGGCACCCCCGGCGGCATCTCGCTCTCGCCTGAGCCCGGCACGGCGCTCATCATCTCGTTAGACCTCGGCAAGCTCCAATCGCTCGCGCCGATCCTCGCTTCCGTCTTCGCCTCCGGCATCCTGCGCGAAGGGTTCCTGCACGATCCATCGGCGCCTGTGCTCGCGGCGTTTTTGGACGAATGGCAGCTCTACGCCGGACCGCGCCACCCCCTGATGCTCGAGCAACTGCGTCGGCGTGGCGTCTCCATCCAAGCCGCCATGCAGCACCTCCACCAGGCGGACGCGCGCCTGCAGGCGGCCATCCGGCAGGTCGGCTCCATCTACTGCTATAGGCTCGAACTCGAAGACGCGAAGCACCTTGGCCCCGTCCTCGGTGTCGACTTTCAGCGCATCGCGAACCTGCCGGATCATGTCCGGCTCGCGCGTGAACTCAGGGGAGGCAGAATGCGTGTCACATTCCAGCACAATGCGGCCTTTGGCCGTGAGAGAACAGGAGATCGTGGCCGCCGTGGAGCGGCTTGGCTACCTCTCGCGCTCCGCAATCGAGCGGGCATGGTTCGGAAGCGAATCGCGGGCGCAGCGCGTGCTCTCGCGCCTCGTGCGGGAGGGGCGCCTGCGGCGGACGATGCGCGCCGGCCCGGCGATCTACCACATAACCCGCTGGGAGGCGCAGGCGGAGCACCGGGCGGCGGTGGCGGGCGCGATCCTCGCCCTGCGGCCAGCAGCGTGGCGCCGCGAGGTGCCGATTCCGGGGGTGCGCGGCAAGGCGGACGCGCTCCTGCGCCTCCGAAGCGGCGGCCTCCTCTGGATCGAGGTCGAGCACCGCGGCCAGCACGGCCCAAAGAAGGTACGGCTCTACCGCGAGTCGTGCCGGAGGAGTCCAGCGACCTCACCCCATGGGGCGTTCCCTGACCTTCTCCTGCTCGGCCTCGGCGATGGGGCGCAGCGGTCGGCGCGGGCGGCCATGACGGGCGAGATGGGCTTTCGGCTGTTCCTGAGTCTCGAGGAGGTGCCTTAGATGGGATTCGGTACACTGGCGGTCATGGGCGGCGTCGGCGTCGCCTGGGCGGTCGTCTCGCAGGTGCTTGAGGGCAACGGCAAGGGTCAGCTCGCGAAGCAGGGAACGCTGGCGCTCGAGCTGCTGTTTTGGGGCGCGATCATCGCCCTTCTCGCCGGCGACGCGACGGAGGCGCTCACTCAGATTGGCGGATTGGCCTCGCAGTTTGGGAAATTGCAGTAGGGGGGCGGTTACAGATGCCGTGGCCGGGAGCTAGTTGGTTTGACTGGACTGATGTGCGCACCCCGCCGGGAGAAAGCCCGATCACTTACGAGGAGTTCAGCTCTGGTGTTGAGTCGGGGAAGCACTTTGAGACGTGGTACGAGTACGAACATCGCTCTAGCGGCGCTATCGTTTCAGAGGGTATGCCCACGGCAGTGATTGAACGCTACTCCTGGGACGCATCTTTCAGTCGCGACGTTCCGCAACAGACGTGGGAACAGGCATTCGGAAGCGCAGGGCATGCGCCGATTCTCGGCGAGGGAACCCTGCCGTGACGGCGCGGACTTTCTACACGGCGACGATCGACGGGCGGCGCGTGCTCCTTTGGGCGGCGCTAGGCGCGGGTGTGGTGGCGGCGGTCCTCCTGGCCGTCGCCCTCCTCCCCCCGGAGCACATCGAGGCGGCATCCCGCAAGGGCGCAAAGACCGCGCGTTTCATCCATGGCGAGATAGGCAAGTACGCGCAGCAGCACCCGCACAGTCTGCCAGCCAAGATCCAGCACGGTGCGAAGGTGTTCCTGCGCAATGGGCACGACATCGAGACAGGAAGCAAGGCGGGGCCGCTCACCGTGTACCAACACAAGGGGCTGTACCCGAAGAATTACGTGCCGACATCACCCAGTGACCTCAGTGACGCTCTGCGCGAGTACCTTCGCATATACGGCGACTTTGGCCGCGGCGTGCTGCGGATCATCCGCGACATCGGCCAGCATCGTCTGAGCGGCCAGTTCCCGTACACGCCACCGAGCGCCCCCGGGCCAGGAGCAGGAAGCGGCGTGCCGATGTAGGGCCATGGCAGGACTCACCTCCCACTCCGCGTATCGTTAAGGCCCAAAGGGGTGACGGAAATGTTGTCCAAAGTTCCCGGTTTCCGTACAAAAACCAGATGGAAGATGGTCGTGGCGGCCGTCGGCTATGCATTTATCGCACTGAGCGTGATCATCGCTGCCACAAGTCCAAATTCGTCCCCGTCAACATCACCCAGGACGTCAACGCCGGCACCGGCCCGTGCGGCCGCCAAGACTTCGTCTACGGCCACTGCAAAGCCGTCACTGGGCGTCTCGCGCGCAGACTTCATGAGCATGATGACCCCACAAGGCTTCACGTTCACGCAAGGCGCGTCGACCGCTAACGGAGAGGCGAACTGGGACGCCAAGAAAGGTCTGGACGTCTGTCAGCTGATTGGCCCCGCAGACAACCTCCGGGAGGCGTCACTGCTGTTTGTTGAGTCCTCCAATGCAAGCCAGACAGACACCACCGTCAAGAACCTCACAGCATTCTTGGCGATGGGCGTCACGGATCACTCCGACGACGTGATGTCGTGGGTTACGAACGAGATCACCAAAAATGCCGTCGGACCGGCGTCAAAGGTTTTCGGCAATGTGGAAGTCACCTACCGATACACACCGTCAATCTCGACGGCGGCCGTTACCCTCGACCCGGCCCAATAAGCGCCCTCCTTAGCCCCCCGTGATCATCCGAGCCAATGGCATGACGCGTCAATTGGTGAGCGCCGAGCGCAATGCTCGGCGCTTGTCATATCTTTCGGAATATTTGCCACCGGTTTTCGCCCAAAAAGAAAACGCCCCGCCCTCCGGAGAGGACGAGGCGTCTTGGATGAACTAACTCACTTACCGGGCGTCGGCGCGGGTGCGGGGCCTGGTGCCGGAGCAGGATGGAATAGGTTGTCGATGATCGTCCTGGCGATTGTAATGACCGCCTCAGCCGGCAGGTGGACCATCCTCCCCACCTCTGCGGCGATCGTGTCCTCGACGAGGGCCTCGACCTCCGCGACGGTCTTCGTCCCGACGAACGGGGCGATCTTCTTCTCGAGCCAGTACTCGGCGTTCTTGGCCTTCTGCGCGAGCGCCTCGGCCTTCTTGAGGATGCCGGTGTTGGCGAGGAGGTAGCCGGCCAGTGTGGCGAGCGCAGCTGCGGCCGCGATTGCGGCTCCGACGATCGGTGTCATGGGTTCAGTCTCCTTTCATCTGTTCGGATCAGAAGCGCCAGCCGAGAGCGTGAAGGGGCTGCAGGGCAATGTCCACGTCGAGCGGTCCCACACCGGCGATGCGCACGTTGCTGAGGGCCTGCACGATGCGCGCTTCGGCGGCGACGACGCCACCGGACCAAGCCATCGCCTGCCAGAGCGGGCGCCCAAGGCTCGCGAGGATGTGCGAGCCGTAGACGCCAGCCTCGAAGTGCGGCGAGATCTGCATAGCGAACGCGGCGAGGTACTGACGGATCGCCGGCAGGTCATGCGCTTGCGCGTCGTAGTCCACCGCAGCGAAGATCGTCGCGCCCCGCTGCCCCGAGATCTGCGTGCACGCGATCGCAAGCTTGCCGTCCTGGGCACCCTGGGCGGCCGTGAAGTACGCCGCGTTCGTCGGGGTCGTCTCGAACACCGACACTATCGCGAGGCCCTCGCGCGAGATGGCGAGGGCCTCCTGGTGCGTGAGGTCCTTCGGATTCCCTGGCGTCGAGTAGTACCGGGCGACGAACCCGACGCCCTGCGCCTTCAGCTGACGGATCTCCACGAGCGTGAGCGGACGCGCGATGTCGATGCCGAGCACAGGATCACCTCCCGAAGAGGCGCTGCCAGAATGCACCCTGGGCCTTGGGCTTCGGGTACGGGAAGAGCTCGATGCTCCACATGCCGAGCGTGAGCGGGCCGTCGTAGAGGTAGGCGTACGGGATCTTCGCGAAGCCGCCCTTGTGGCCGCCCGCAGCCGCGCCCCACGCCTCGCTCCACGAGTTGGCCGCGAGTCCGTAGCCACCGCCAGCGAACGACGGGTCGTCTTGATTGCCGCAGAGGAACATGCAGTGGCCGCCAGCGAGCGGGTCGTTCGCCGTAGGGATCGGGATGATGCCGCCCGTCGCGTTCTCGAACGACTGATGCACCAGGATGGCGATCGCCAGAGGACGCTTCTGCGCAAGCAGTCGCAGCGCCGGGGTGAGGGCCGTACGCGGATCGCTCGAAGCGATGCGCGCCACCGGAGACCATGACTTGATACGGTAGTTCTTGGCCGCCGCGATCTGCTTGGCCGTGGGCCGTTCCATCTCGGTATCGGTGTAGCGGTCGAACTCCTCGGGGCAGAAGCCGATGTGCTGCGCGATCGCAAGGCCGTCCGTAGGCACCGCGCCTGTGTCCTGGCCAGGGTGGCCTTCCTTTGCGCTCTCCTCGTCGTACATGAACTCCGGGGAGAACAGCATGCCGCGGTGCGGGTAGCCAGCGACGGCGCGCGCGACCTCGTACTGGCCCGTCAGGCCGAAGCCGGTGCACGAGCCCTTGGTCCCCTGGTCCCTGATCGTCACGAGGCTCGAGAAGTCGGAGCTCGCCGGCAGGTCGGTCGCGTCGAACGCTCCAGGGATGTGCGGAACGAACGGCGTCTTCGGTACGCGCTGCGGGTCGAAGTACTTGCGGCTCACGCTTGTGCCCCCTCGGTGAACGTCTGGTAGGCCGCCTCGTGCGCCTGGATGAAGGACCAGGTGTCAGCGAAGACCGTGTCCAGGTACGCGGCCCACTCCGGCCACTCGCTGAATGTGACGGTGTTGATCTGCTTCAGCCCACTCGGTGAGTAGTTCAGCGACCCGTCCTCGACGTGCGCCCCGTCGATCCATGTCGCCTTGATGTGGCAGATCTGGTGCGCCTCAGGGGAGGTGCCGATGAGGAAGTCGTTGCCGTCTACGAAGCCCGCAGCCAGATCG
>JAKAPV010000208.1 GCA_021806845.1 Bacillota bacterium
AATATTTGTGCGATTGCGCCCGTAGCTCAGTGGATAGAGCGCTTGCCTCCGGAGCAAGAGGCCGCAGGTTCGAATCCCGCCGGGCGCGCCACTTTTGAAGCCCAGAAACCCGCTCCGGAAGCGAATTTCGGAAACCGAGGCACTCTCCAGGGAGTGCCTCGGTTTCTGCTCTTGCTAACGCTTTTTCTTGCTAGCCGTTTTGCGGTTTCCAGTTCGCACGCCGCTGATCACTGCGTCCAGCCTGTTCGCTGCTTCCCGTTGCAGGTTCGGAAGGACGTGGCTGTAGGTGTCCATGGTCATGTCGATGCAGCTGTGGCCAAGACGTTCTTGGACGATCTTCGGATGGACACCCTCGGCCAACAGAAGCGTCGCCATCGTATGGCGACTTGTCGTGTGGCCTGAAGCGGTACGTCGCCGTGCCAGAGCACTCGGAGCAGCAGAGGGTCGTCGACCCCGACTATCACCCGTCCAGGACGTACGTTCCTCGCACGCAGCGGCCCGAGTGGGTGGCCCATCGGCCTGCTGGGCACGCTGCGGGTACGCGACGATGGGAGCTGCAGACCGGGCGGCTGGTGCGCCGCAGGCCCGGACGGACGCGCGACTGCGGCGAAGGCTGGTTAGGGCGTTCTAAAGCCGATCGGCCCTCTGCAGATCCTGGTTCTCTTTCGCTGAGTCGCGCGCAGCGCGCGCGGCAAAGGCGCCACGGAGGCGAGATCTCCCGCGGCGTCCTATGCCGGCCTGTGGTCTACCCGATAGCAGGCCAAGATGCTCCCCGAGCCTTCGGAAACCCGCGTGCTGAGCAGCTTGAGCGACACCGGCGGCCGACCTTCGAAGAGCGGCGTGCCGCCGCCTCCGATCAGTGGGAAGATGGTGAACTGCAGCTCGTCTACGAGACCGTGCGCGAGCAGATCGTTCCATAGAAGTCGGCCGGAGAAGATGAGGATGTCCCGGCCCTCCTGCTGCCTGAGTGCGCCGATCTCCTTGCGTGCATCCGCCCGCCTCACGATGCGCGTGTTGTTCCAGGAGCCGAGTTCATCGTCCGTCAGGTGGTCGGAGACCACCACCTTGTCGATCGGGTTCATCAGGTGCGCTGTCTCGAGAAAGATCGACGCGGCACTGGGGTCGTTCGGCACCGCGGACCAGTGGTCGCGGAACGCCAGGAACGCCGCTTTGCTGTTTAACACCAGCGTATCAGCGGCCCGAAGTCGCTCGGCGCTGTAGCGGTAAAAACTGTCGTCTTGCGCATAGTCCTTGTGCCAATACTCGAACAGGTCATCGACGCTTCTGCCTGGAGCTTCGTAGTAGCCATCCAAGGAAACCAGATTGTTCACCACGACCTTGCGCATCTTGGTTCTCCTCTCCCTTCGTACGACGCACTGGGGCGCCGTCACCAAACCGTCGAACGGCCCAGAGGATTTCGACACGATGCGCATCCGTCGTGTGCCTCGGCATGCGGCGGGACGACGACCGTCGCTCCGCGATGCACGGCCGAAGCGTTGGACGGATTCTGGGATCAGTTGCGGTGGAGCGACTGCAGCCGCTTTGAGAGAAACTGCCGTTCCGCGTCGTTACGCACGAGCTGCACGGCGCGACGCAAGGCGGAAGCCGCCTCGTCCGCGCGCCCCAGCCGGTCAAGAAGTTCCGCCTTGATGGCGAAGAGATAGTGGTAGTCCGCGAGCCGGCCGTCCGCCTCGAGCGCATCAACCTCCGCAAGGGCCGGCTGCGGTCCCGCCGACACGAAGACCGCCACCGCCCGGTTCAGTGCCACGACCGGGGAGGGCCAGAGCGATAGGAGACGGTCGTAGAGCAGCACGATGCGTGCCCAGTCCGTCTCGGCGTATGTCGGCGCCTCGGCGTGGCAGAGCGCGATCTCCGCCTGCAGTCCGAAACGGCCAAGGGGACCGGCGCGCGAGGCATCGTCAACCAGCGTACGGGCTTCGCGGATCGCGGCCCGGTCCCACTTCGCGCGGTCCTGCTCCTCTAGGCGAAGCGCGGCGCCGGACGCGTCCACACGAGTGGCGCGCCGTGCACCCGTGACCAGCAGGAGTGCGAGCAGCGCGTGTGACTCCGGCTCATGCGGCATGAGTTCGGCCATGAGACGCGCAAGGTGGAGCGAGCGGTCCAGCAACGCATCGCGCGTCAAGGTGTCGCCCGATGGTGCCGCGTGGCCCGCAGTAAACAGCAGATAGATCACGCCCAGCACGACGGCGAGGCGATCCGAAAGCTCGGCGGCGTCCGGCATGGCGAAGGGGATTCGGGCCGTCGCGATCTTGCGCTTCGCCCGCGTCAGCCGAGCGCCCATCGTCGTGTCGGACACGAGGAAAGCCCGGGCGATGTCCGCCGTAGAGAGGCCGCACACCAGCCGCAGTGTGAGCGCCATCTGCGCCTCCGGCGCCAGTGCGGGGTGGCAGCAGAGGAAGATCAGGCGCAGCCGCTCGTCCGGGATCGCCCTCGCCGCCTTGCCAGACCATGCACTTTCCGCCATCCCCCCGTCGACCGCGGCAGTCTGCGCCTCTACGAGCAACGGAAGCTTCGACCGGAGCGTCGCCGCGCGCCGCACGGCGTCTACGGCCCTGCGCTTGGTGATGGTGGTGAGCCAGGCGGCCGCGTTCGCGGGGACTCCGTCCCGGGGCCAGGACTTGAGCGCAGCAGTATATGCCTCCTGTGCGCAATCCTCGGCCAGGTCCAAGTCGCGCGTGATGCGCAACGCAGTTGCAACGACCATCGCCCATGCGGCGCGATGCGCATCCTCGAGCGCCAGCTGGACGTCAGACGGTCCGCTCACCGGCAATGGGCCGCACCTCCAGTCCGCCACCCCGCTGCAGAATCGGATTGCGCCGCGCGATGCGCAGGGCGCCGTCGAGGTCCGGGGCATCGATGATGTAGAAGCCGACGATGACCTCCTTGGCCTCGATGAATGGCCCATCGGTGACGAGGTCGCCGCGCAGCGAAGTCGCCGTCGCGGCCGGCTCGAGGGCAAACGCACTGGACATTACTCCCTCGCGCTCAAGCTCGTCGGCGTGGCGGTCGTACACCTCCATTTCCTCCGCGGTGGCCTCGACGGCGGCGTCTGCGGCAGGGGCATAGAGCATGACCGCATATTGGGCCATATTGATTTCTCCTTCCGTGCACGGCTCTCCCTAATCGTCGAACGGACGCGACGAAATCGACGTCCAGAATCGCGACATCCCGCATCGGCGACTTCGACAAGGGCAGGCAACGCCCTGCGCCTCCAAGGTCCGCCTCTCTGCTGGGCGTCTCGGTGGGTCTGATCCTCCTGCGCACCATGCCGGCGGGTCCGGTCTTAGCGGCGCTCGGGACGGTGCTCGTCCTCTACGGCGGGTACTCGCTGGTCCAGGAGCGGGCCGTGGTTCGGCTCGCCTAACTGCGTACTTAATAGGACAGAATCGGAGCCCATCGAGGACCGAAGTTGGAAACGCCTCAAGGCGCGCATGCTAACGGTTTGCTAACGCTTTTTGAGAGAAACGGCGTTAAGTCGCGGGAAACGACGGGAAAGCGTTGTCCCGAAACCCGCTTCAGAAGGGCATTAAACCAAACCGTGGGATGGCACGGAAAGCCCTCTCCTTGCCTCCGGAGCAAGAGGCCGCAGGTTCGAATCCTGCCGGGCGCGCCAAAACTTGAAACGTGAAACCCGTTCCGGGAGCGGGTTTCACGTTTTGGTAAGTCGATAGAGGAACCCGTCGCTGGATTGGTGACGGGCCGCGTCACCACGAGCCGTCACCACGAGAGAAGTTGTGTATTTGCCAGTCTGTTGCGCCAAGAAACCCTAGCATCTAGAAGTTTCGATCGGCAGTCCTTGCGAACTCGCCACTTTTCGCCTCTCCGATCCCATAAATTGGAAGATTGTGGGCCACCCACCCCATCTGCTCGATGAAGTGGGCGTCGCGGATCTGCATGCGGCGGGATGGCCTCATCGTGCGAAATCCCTTCCCGGCGCGCTTTTGCATAGACAGAGCACTGTGTCACCCCTCGTGCACAAGAGCGCCTGCCGCTCTCCACGGCAGGCGCCTTTTCTGTCTGTCCCCCGTTCCGCGGGCACTCACAGGATCGGCACAGAATCCCATGCCCCTTGGAAGTTCAGTTGTTCCCGCCTGTGATCGGAGCATTGAAGAGGCCGGAGGAGAGTATCAGCCCGGTAGTCGCGTCGATGACAACGTTGTACTCTCCGTTGGTCGGAGGCGGGCACGCGCCGACCGGAGGGCAAGGGGTCCGGTAGGTTCCCTTGATGCCCACGACCCATACCATGCGGTCGGAACCCACGTTCATCGCAGCCACTCTCGCTCCGAGCTCCGCACTCGCCGCTGCGACGCTTTCCATCTTGGCCTCGAACACTTGAGGCGTCGGTCCCGTTGTCCCCCCAGCGTCAATGCCGAGTGCAACTGACTCGGCCTTGGCTTTGGAGATGAACGGTCCAGACACGTAATGCAACTGCTGCGAACTGGGGATTGAATGCGTCGGCGGAGTGGGGGCCGGGGCGCCCGGGTACAGATTACCAGCCGACGCCGGCTGAGCGCTCCTGACCAGGATGCCGACGCCCAAGGCTACGACCACCACAGCTGCCGCCACGACCGTGAGGATCGCGGTTCGCTTCGACAAGGTACCGCTTCTTCCGAACTTCATGCCGGGTCACCCCCTGTAGTCATATCCGTGAATGTAGTCTTGACTCCAGTACCAGTCGAAGACACCGGGCCACGTGATCACTGGCTTGCCACTTGGCCAGTACTCCCACGAACTGGTCGACGGTTGTCGTACCTCATTGTACGAAAAGTACGCGCGCTCGCCTTCGGCCAGCGCCTCAGCGAGGCTGGTATCCTCGGCTCCATGGGCACCGTGGGAGACGCCTACGACAACGCAGCTGCCGAGAGCTTCTGGGCTACCCTGCAGACCGAACTCTTCGACCGTCAGACTTGGCCAACGCGCCGGGCGTTGCAGTCTGCCATCTTCGACTACATCGAAGCGTTCTACAATCGCCGGCGACGTCACTCGTCCCTCGACTACGTCTCACCCGTCGAGTTCGAGCTGTCGCTGACAAACCAGACCGCCTGAACTCAAGGACCAAGGTGGAAAAGAAACCTGGGGCAGGTCAAGAAGTCAACTTGTGCTGGGGCAGCCCCCGCCACTGGCAGTCACTCGATGAAAAGGGCTCCGTGGCTTGAGGTCAAGATTGGCAACGTTAGACTCCTCACACCCGCATCAAAGGATCTTCACCTCCGTCCGCGACACCTGGTGTACGCCGGGTTTCCACGTGTTCTATCCGTCGACCTCTACACGATGGGCGAAAACGCCGGCGTGTCATCGGCCGATGAATACCCGGCCAGTACGGTCGAC
>JAKAPV010000209.1 GCA_021806845.1 Bacillota bacterium
GACTTCGGAGTCGTCCCTCTGCCGCAGCCAGTAGTAGTCGTCGGGTCTGACATCACCGTGGAGCGTGTGCGGGTGCGGAATGCGCTTGGCAACCGGTTTTGACATGGTCCCTCCTGGACTTGGGGGCGCTTTTGCTGGGCCGTTTCCCACGGTTCTCTCTAAAGCGCCATGGTCCCTGCTGCCGTGGCAGCCGACACTGCGGGGGGAGGGACGCATGCGCATGGCGAACTGGGACTCTATGTCTTTGCTCGGAAGGTATGGCGCCGCGACCAGTACTGAAGGGAGCTGACGTGGTGGCTGTGTCACTCTATCGCGTGATCGTCCCGGTGCAGGACATCGAGCACGCGACCCGGTTCTATAGCGCAATCCTGGGCGCACCAGGCGAGCGCGTATCGACGGGCCGCCACTACTTTGACTGCAACGGGATCATCCTCGCCTGCTACGATCCCCTGGCTGACGGCGACGGGCCCGGCAGTTCATGGGTCTTCCATCCCAGCCAGAACCTCTACTTCGCGGTCCCCAACCTCGCTGCCGCTTTGGAGAAGGTGCGCAGCGCAGGCGGCGATATTCTCGACGACATCGCGGAGCGCCCATGGGGAGAGCGGAGCTTCTATGCGCGTGATCCCTTCGGGACGCCCATCTGCTGCGTCGACGCCGCCACCGTCTTTACCGGCCGTTCGTGATGCTGCGCTGGCGTCGTATCGCCTCTGTGGCCGAGTTCGATCTGCTGTGGCCGCTGCTTGCAGACGCTGTCGGACGCGCGGATGCAGAGCGGCAGGCGAGCCTTCGCGACCGCTATCTGGATCTGCCCGACCACCGCCTGTATGCCGTGGATGACGCAGGAAGCGGCATCGGGGTCATCGGTGTGCGCATGCAGGGAGGGGCACCGCACGAAGGCGAGATCGTGCACATCGCCGTGCGACGGGATTGCAGGGGAAAGGGATACGGGCGTCTGATCCTTCAGGGCCTCGCGGAACTCGAGTCCTCGGTCGAGACGTGGACGGCCGAGACCGACGACGACGCGCTAGGCTTCTACCAGGCACTCGGGTTCCGCACGGAGGACCTTGGCGAACGGTACCCCGGTGTCCGCCGCTACCGCTGCAGTCTCCAGGCAAAGTAGTTTCCGGCTGCCGGCAGCTGAGACCACCGATGCGAGGTCAATGTGAGGTGGCGAAGATGCAGGACGAAGTCCTGCGCATCCTGTCCGCACTGGGCGGCGAGGTGCGCACGGTCGACGAGGTTTCGGTGCTCTCGGAAGTTCGCAAAGAAGACGTGGCCCGCCGCCTCGCGGAACTCCTGCACACAGGTCAGGTGGAACTCTTCTGTCACGTCGAGGACGGCAAACCGGTGCAGTCCTACCGCCTGACGGCGCGCGCCCGGCTCACGCATCTCGGCCCCTCCAGCAGCGGATAGGCGTTGGCGCCTTCGTCACAGGCAACCGCTTCGCAAGTTCAGGGAAGTCCCGCGGTGAGCAGCGCTGCATGCAAATGCTTCTTTTTGAGCAGCGGCAGGAGATGCGCGACCGCCTTCCCCACCCCCGGGTCCCAGTGCAGCAGGATGATGTCACCTGCCTGGATCGGCCCTCCGTTCCACGTTTGAAAGCCGTTGCCCGGGGTCCAGACGACATCCCACATGACGATTGCCTTGAGACCTGCCGCGTAGGCGGCTGCCGTCACCTCAGGGCTCAGCGCGCCGTACGGAGGGCGGCCGTATGCCGGCTGGGGTATGTGCAGCCACTGCGGGTAGCTTAGGAGCGGCCCCGCCCACTGCTGCTCCGCCGCTGCGTATGTGAGCTGCGTGAGCATCGGGTGGCTTACGGTATGGTCCTCGATCACGCCGCCTGCCTCCACGAAGGATTGCCAGTAGGCGAGATGCTCGGCGACTGCCTGCTGGATCAGGAACGCAGTGATCGGCACATGCCGCCGCCGCATGAGCCGCAGGAGGCGCCCGCTCGGGTACCACCCGTCATCGATCGTGATATAGACCTGGCCGTTCGCCGGCGAGCCGAACCAGTACACCGGGACTGCGGGAAGCGCCGGCACGGCCACCTTCCAGGTGGTGCGCTCACCGGACCACGCCTGCACGGTGAGATCCAAGGCCTCGGCTGCGGCGGCGCGGTCCAGGACGATATGCGTCGGATCTGTCGGCGTCCAGCTGCCGAGATCGGCCGGCAGGCCCAGGACGGCGGTCAGCGGCTGAGAGGACTGCAGCTCGACGTTTTGCGTCGTCTCGTCCCGCACGGTAAAGGTCGGCAGCGGAGGCACAGCGAGCTGAACCCACTCACGCACCGCATCCGGGCCGCGCAGCTGCACCTGCATGTGAAAGACCTTGCCGGGCCGAACGGTCTCTGCCTCCCGGGCATCGACCGAAACGGGGAGACCCGTCGCTCCCCAAGTCGTTTCATCCCAGACCCAGCCCCGGAGGGGTCCCTTCCCGGGTACCGCGGTGAGCACGATGCGGTCGGATCGCGGGTGCCAAGTCCAGCGCAGCGACGGGCGCGCAGCGCGCAAGGCGCTGATGCCAAATCCCCCCGCCAGCGTGAGCGCAAGCACGGCCGCGCCGGTAAGCAGTCCAGGTCTGCCAAGCACAATGGAACGAAGCCCGCTGCGATGCTGCACGGCAGAACTTCCTCGCAAGTGGAGTCAAGGATGCGGCCCGAACCCGCAATCGCGGAGAAAGGGTTTCTCCCGACTGCGGCTCTTGGACTGGCGGACACGTTTTCCTATGACGTGACTTGAAGAAACTTACCTGTGCCGTGTTGGGCCCAAGGATGTCCCTAGGCATTGGGGCCAGCCAGCAAAGCGCAGCAGGCACCGCATTGCGGCGCCTGCCTTGTGCAACCATTGCCGGGTTTCGGCGTCAGGCCGTCTCCTCGCCTTCGGTGTAGGCTGCTTCGCTGTGCAGGACGAGGTCCAGCCCTATGTGTTCGTCCTCTGTCTTGACCCGCAGTCCCATGACCGCGTCAACGAACCGCAGGATGAGATATGTACCGACACCGGAGAGCGTCCAGGCCGCCAGGACCCCAAGGAGCTGGATCAGTACCTGGTGGGGGTTGCCGTAGAAGAGGCCGTTCGCCCCTGCGGAATTGACCGCGACCGTGGCGAAGAGACCTGTTGCCAAGGCGCCGAACGTTCCGCCCACGCCGTGACCCCCGAATGCGTCGAGTGCGTCGTCGTACCCGAAGCGGTTCTTCAGCACAGAGGAGCCGAGGTAGCAGACGACGCCGCTGCCGAGCCCGATGAGGATGGACGCAGCCGGTGTGACGAACCCGGCCGCCGGCGTGATGGCCACAAGGCCCGCGACAGCACCGGCGCTGGCACCGACCAGTGTGACGCGACCGGCCTTCCAACGTTCCATCAGCATCCACGAGATGGCGGAGGCGGCTGTCGCCGTGTTCGTTGTCATGAATGCCACGGCCGCAACGCTGTTCGCGCTGAGCGCACTGCCCGCGTTGAAGCCGAACCAGCCGAACCAGAGGAGCGCCGTCCCGAGCAGCACCATCGGCACATTGTGGGCGCGCACCACGACCTTGCCGCCGACGGCGTGCCTGCGGCCGAGGTAAATCGCCGCCACAAGGCCAGCGACGCCAGAGCTGACATGCACCACCGTCCCGCCGGCGAAGTCGAGCAGGCCGAGGCCGGCCAGCCAGCCGCCGTGCCCCCAGACCCAGTGCGCCAGCGGGTCGTAGACGAAGGTCGCCCACAGCACGATGAAGGCGATAAACGATGAGAACTTCACGCGCTCGGCGAGGCCGCCGACGATCAGCGCGGGGGTGATGATCGCGAACATCATCTGGAAAATCGAGAAGGCGAGGGCAGGCACAGTGCCCGCGTACGTTCCGCCGCCATTCGAGGTGATGTTGTTGAGGAATGCCCACGACAGGTTGCCAACGATGTGCCCTACGTCCGGCCCGAAGGCGAGGCTGTAGCCGAACACCACCCACTGCACCGATACGACGGCGATCACGGCGAACACCTGGAACAGCGTCGTCACCACGTTCTTGCGGCGGACAAGACCGCCGTAGTAGAACGCGAGGCCGGGTGTCATGAGCAGCACAAGGGCCGAGGACGCCAAGAGCCAGGCAGTATCACCTGCACTGATCTGTGCGCCACCCGATGCCGCAAACGCCACGCCGGGTAAGCCGAAGAGAAGGAGGAGAACTCCGCCGAGAACCGGCACAGTCCGCTGGACTGCGCCCAAAGCGGACAGACCCCGTCCCCAGGGGGGTGCTGTCTGCGCATTGTGGATGACGACCCCCTGAACCCTGCGACCCATATCCTTCACGCCGCACCCTCCCCTTCTTGTCGCTCACGACAGTGCTCTGGCATTGCACCGTTTGGGGAATCCTAACGCGATTTCCCCCGTCCGTCAATTTCTTGTAAGGTTTCTGCTAATTTCTTGTCAGGTTTGAGGTGCCAGGGTCCTCAGGGGCACCGGGAGATGCTCCCCAACCGGTCGTCTGGTCGAAGGGTGAGATGGCAGCTTTCCCGGTCGAGGGGATCGTGCCGACCGCAACGCGCAATGGCCGGTTGGCTTTGTTCACGGTGACCATCCGCCCCATAGGCGATATCATCCTAACAAGGGGGTGCCGAGATGGTCCTTGCTGCCACGGTAGTGACGTTTGCCCTCGCAGCGGTGTTCGTCAACAAGGCCAGCAAGTAAGGCTCGCGGCGAGCGGCCGGCGCAGGATATGCGCCGGCCGCTCGCCGTTTCCAGCAATAGCGACCTCCGGCCCGGGATGCCTTCGGCACGCCCGGAGGGTTCTGCGGGCGTGCGGCTAATTGTTCCGGCTGAGGACAAGTCAAGTAGGGAGAGAGCCCAAGAGGATGTACGACCTGATCGTTCGCCGGGCACGATTCGAGGAACGGACCGTGGACATCGCGGTTTCCGGGGGGAAGATCGCCGCCATCGCCGAGCAGATCCCGGAAGCGGGCGTGGAGGAGATCGACGCCGAGGGCCGCATGGCCTCGCCACCCTTCATCGAGTCCCACATTCACCTCGACGCGACGCTCACCGCTGGCGAGCCGAAGTGGAACGAGAGCGGCACCTTGTTCGAGGGCATCGAGACCTGGTCCCTGCGCAAAAAGACGGTGACCCATGAGGATGTCGTCCATCGCGCCACGAAGCTCCTGCGCTGGCACGCGGCGCAGGGCGTCCTGCACGTACGCAGCCATGTCGACACGACCGATCCGCACCTCACCGCAGTGAAGGCGCTGCTGGAGGTGCGGGAGAAGATGCGGGATCTCGTCGACGTCCAGCTGGTCGCCTTCCCGCAGGAGGGAATCCTGTCCTATCCCAGAGGCGAGGAGCTGATGGAAGAGGCCCTGCGGATGGGTGTCGACGTCGTG
>JAKAPV010000210.1:0-820 GCA_021806845.1 Bacillota bacterium
TCCCGAGGTCGAGCGCCTCGCGCGCGGCGTGACGGGCGTCAAGCGCACGACGGGACAGCATCCGGGTGGCGTCATGGTGGTCCCCGAACACGACGACGTGCACCGCTTCACGCCGCTCCAGCATCCGGCCGACGACACCGATTCCGCCATCATCACAACCCACTTCGACTACCACGCGATCTCCTCGCGCCTGCTGAAGCTTGACCTCCTGGGACACGACGATCCCACCGTGCTGCGCCTGCTGGAGCAGTTCACCGGGATACCGGCCGTCTCCGTACCCTGCGACGATCCTGACGCCCTCTCGCTCTTCTCGAGCTGCGAGGCGCTCGGTCTTACCAAGGAGGTGCTGGGGACATCGGTCGGTTCGTTCGGCCTGCCAGAGTTCGGCACGCGCTTTGTGCGCCAGATGCTCGAGGCGACGCGCCCGACGACCTTCTCGGATCTCGTGCGCATCTCCGGCCTCTCGCACGGCACCGACGTCTGGACGCGCAACGCGGACGAACTGATCCGCTCGGGCAAGGTGACCCTGCGCCAAGTGATCGCGACGCGCGAGGACATCCTCCTGAACCTGATCGGCTACGGCCTCTCGCCGAGCCGCGCCTTCCAGATCACGGAGCGGGTGCGCAAAGGCAAGGGGCTGCTGCCGGAGCAGGATGCGGAAATGCGCTTGCAGGGCGTTCCCGAATGGTATATCGGGTCGTGCCAGAAGATCGGCTACATGTTCCCCAAGGCCCACGCGGCGGCCTACGTGATGATGGCCGTGCGCATCGCCTACTTCAAGGTCCACCACCCGGCGTTTACCATGCCGACTATGTAATTA
>JAKAPV010000210.1:830-5326 GCA_021806845.1 Bacillota bacterium
CCACCCGGCCGCGTTCTACGCGACGTACCTCAGCGTGCGCGGCACCGAGTTCGACGCGACGCTGACGCTCCTGGGGGCCCAGGAGATGGAGCGGCGCATCCGCGCGGCGGAACAGGACCGCGGCGCATCGCCGCGCGAGAAGACCGTCGTGACCATCCTAGAGGTCGTCCGCGAGATGCTCCTGCGCGGCATCCGGTTCGCGCCCTTCGACCTGCAGACGGCAGACGAGCGCCTCTTCATGGTCACGCCGGACGGCCTGATCGCTCCTCCCATCGCTGCGATCGCCGGCCTCGGGCCGAACGGCGCGCGGCAGATTGCGCAGGCCCGGTTGGAGCGGCCGTTTAGCTCGGTCGCCGACCTGCGCGAACGCGGGCATGCGCCCAGGCCGGTGATCGAGGTGCTGCGCGAGCTCGGGGCGCTGCAGGGCCTGCCGGAAACCGACCAGATGACGCTGTTCTAGGGGCAGGCGCCCTGCAAAGGGTAACGCGCCTGCCGTGACGAACCATCGTTACCAGGGTCTGGCGCCGTGGTGCCGGACGCAGTCCGGAGCTCAGGATGGGCGTCTCCTTCGGGGGACGCGATCTTGAAGGGAGATGCCGCATGCAAGTCAGCGAGGAGCAGTTTCATCCCATCGCAGAGATTGCCGTACGGGTCGGGGTGAACATTCAACCAGGGCAAGACGTGGTGATCATGGCACCGGCAGCGCAGGCCCCCGCCGTGCGGGCCGTCGCGAAGGTTGCGTACGCCGCGGGCGCGAAGAACGTCCGCTGCCTCTTCAACGACGAGAAGCTGGACCGGATCCGTTTCGAGGTGGCGCCGGAAGAGGGCCTCAAGGAGTTCCCGCAGTGGCTTGCTGACGGACTGCGACAGGAAGGCGACGGAGGCGCCGCCTTCGTCAACATCATCGGCGGCAACCCGCACAATCTTGCCGGCATCCCACCGGAGCGCATCGCGATGTCGATGCACGCGGCACAGGCCGCGCTCAAGCCCTTCCAGCAAATGATGATGTCGCACCGCGCAGCCTGGACGATCGTCGCGACACCCTCACCGGAATGGGCGCAACAGGTGTTTCCCGACTTGCCGCAGCAGGAGGCCGAGGAGCGCCTGTGGCAGGCGATCCTGAGGACGAGCCGCGCGGACGGCCCAGACCCCGTGGGCGCGTGGCGCGAGCACATCAAGAACTTGCAGGCGCGCAAGGCGTGGCTGAACGAGCTTGGCATCATGACGCTCCACTACCGTGCGCCGGGTACGGATCTCAGCATCGACCTGCCCCCGACGCACCAGTGGGTCGCGACGGGCCAGCCGCGCGCCGTCGGATACCCGACCTCGCCGAACATCCCGACGGAGGAGGTGTTCAGCCTGCCCTTGCGCACCGGAGTGAACGGCACGGTGCGCAGCACCATGAGCCTTTCCTTCATGGGTCAGGAGATCGACGGCATCGAACTGCGCTTTGAGGCCGGCCGCGTCGTCGAATTCCACGCGCGGACCGGGGAAGAGACGCTGCGGCAGGTGATCGAGACCGACGAAGGGTCGCACTACCTCGGCGAGGTTGCGCTCGTGCCGGTGGACTCCCCGATCTCCCAGTCCGGCACCCTCTTCTACAGCACGCTCTTCGACGAGAACGCCTCCTGCCACATTGCCGTCGGGGCCGCCTACCCGACGTGCCTCACGGACGGTGGCGAAGTGCACTCGGATGAGGATCTCCTGGCAAAGGGCGGCAACGCGAGCGCGATCCACATGGACTTCATGATCGGGTCCGATGCGCTCGACATCGATGCGACGACGCGCGACCGCAAGGTCGTACCCATCTTCCGCGCCGGCAAGTGGGCCGCTCCCGCAAACGCGTAGCAGCGCGACCGCACCGCGACGAGGGTCGGCCGCCCGCGACGCCGCCGACCCTCGTCGCGCCCTTGCGCCGGTAGCTGTTCAGGTGGCATGGCCGTAGAAACCGTGCTATAGTGGTGTCGCTGACCGCGGATCGTGTGCATGGAGTGGGGACACCCACTCCTTTGGCCGTGTACGGCACGGTCAAGGTTTTGGTAGGGGGTCGCTGGCCTGGGAGAATCGCTGAAGTCCGTGCTGCAGGAGTTCGCCGCTGAGGCGTGTCGCCTCGAAGGCGCCGAGCTCTGGGACCTGCGGATCCTCGGCGGACGGGGACGCAGCATCGTACGGGTGACGGTGGAGCATGCCGACGGGGTCACCTTCGACCTCTTGGGACGCGTGTCGCGCAGGCTCTCCAAGATGCTCGACGAGAGTGATCCGATCACGGGTTCCTACACGCTCGAATGCGAGTCTCCAGGCCTGGACCGGCAACTGCGCAACCTCGACGACTGTCGCCGCTTCCTCGGTTCCACGGTGCGGCTCCGGCTGCGGCCGCAGGCGGAGAGCCAGCGCCGGTATCACGGCGAGATCGCGGACGTCTCCGACGAGGCCGTCCTTCTGCAGCCCGACGAGGGCGGCAGCCTGTGGATCCCCTGGACGGATGTCCTCGACCTGCACCTCGACCCGAAGCTGAATTAGGGAGCGTGCGATGACGAGCGAATTCATCCGGGCGATCGAGGATGTGGCCCGTGAAAAGGGCATCGAGCGCACTGTACTGTTCGAGGCGATCGAGGCTGCGCTGATCTCCGCGTACCGGCGCAACTTCGCATCCGCGCAGAACGTGCGCGTCGAGGTGGACCGCCAGAGCGGCGAGTTCCGTGTCTTCGCGTTGCTCGCCGTGGTCGACGAGGTCACAGACCCTCGCACGCAGGTTTCGCTGACGGAGGCCCGCGAGGAGGACCCCCGCGCGGCGGTCGGCGACACGCGGGAGCACGAGGTGACGCCGCGCGACTTCGGGCGCATCGCTGCCCAAACCGCGAAGCAGGTCGTCATGCAGCGCATTCGCGAGGCCGAGCGTGGAATCATCTATGAAGAGTTCCAGAGCCGTGAAGGCGATGTGGTCTCCGCTGTCGTCAGCCGGGTCGAGCCGCGCTTCGCGGTTTGCGACCTCGGGCGCGCGGAGGCGATCCTGCCGCTCTCGGAGCAGATTCCCGGCGAGAACTACGTGCCGGGGCAGCGCATGCGCTGCTACGTGCTGGAGGTCAAGCGGACGCCGAAGGGTCCGCAGGTCATGCTTTCCCGCACCCATCCGGCGCTCCTCAAGCGCCTCTTTGAACTCGAGGTACCGGAGCTGCACGACGGCTCCGTCGAGCTCAAGGCGATCGCGCGGGAGCCGGGATCGCGCTCGAAGGTTGCCGTGTGGGCCCGGGTGGACGGGGTCGATCCGCAGGGCGCCTGCATCGGACCGAAGGGCGCGCGCGTGCACGCCATCGGCAATGAGCTGCGCGGCGAGAAGGTCGACATCGTACGCTATTCGCAGGACCCTGAGGAGTTTGTCGCCAACGCGCTAGCGCCCGCCAAGGTCACCCGGGTTTCGATCGAGGAGGAGACGCGCACCGCGCGCGTCATCGTCCCCGAATACCAGCTTTCGCTGGCCATCGGCAAGGAGGGCCAGAACGCCCGCCTTGCCGCTCGCCTCACCGGCTACAAGATCGACATCAAGGCGGAGGGGGCGTGAGAGGTTGCAGCATCGCAAGCAGCCGATGCGCATGTGCCTGGGCTGCAACCAGCAGCGCCCGAAACGGGAACTGATCCGGGTCGTTCGCAGCCCGGAGGGAGAGGTTCGACTCGACCCGACGGGCAAGGCCAACGGCCGCGGCGCCTACATCTGTCCTGACCCCGCCTGTCTGCAGAAGGCGCTGAAGAACCAGCGCCTCGGCCACGCGCTCGAGGCGAACCTGCCGCCGGAAACGATCGAGGAGCTCACTTTGAGACTGGCGGCGCCGTCGTGAGTCGGTTTT
The DNA here is from genome assembly GCA_021806845.1 of Bacillota bacterium. Classification (GTDB taxonomy): domain Bacteria; phylum Bacillota; class Sulfobacillia; order JAJZYS01; family JAJYTV01; genus JAJYTV01. The sequence goes on from JAKAPV010000210.1 coordinate 4,673, forward strand.
ACGAGCTGATCGGCCTCGCGCGCCGCGCACAGGCACTCGTGTTCGGACTGGATGCGGTCCGGATCGAGGCGCGCAGGAGTCCAATGGCACTGATCCTCGTCGCGCTGGACGCGGCACCGCGCGCGCTGCGCGCGGCCCAGGCACTGCAAGGCCCGGTGCACCGGGCAGGCACCATGGAAGCGTTTGGAGACGCAATCGGACGCGGCCCGACCGCCGTCATCGGCATCCGCGACCCAGGCCTCGCACGCAAGCTGCTCGGGGCCATCGAAGGGATCGAGAGTCTTACCGGGGGTGATCGTACTGACCGAAGCCAACGCGAATCGCCTGCGGGTGTACGAACTCGCAAAGCAGATGGATCTCGACAGCAAGAGGCTTATAGACCTCCTGCGACGCCTCGGGGTAGAGGTGCGCAACCACATGTCGACACTCGAGCCGGAGGTCGTCGACAAGGTGACGGAGATCGTCAAGTCACCGCCCAAGGTCGAGCAGCCGCCGCAGGACCCGCTCAGGGCTTCCGGAGGAAGTCCGAGCGGCGGGACGGCGCCGCTTCCGCGCCGACGCCTAGAGCACCCGGAGCGCCTAGCGCCCGCCGCCAGCCACGCTGGACCGATGCCAGCGCCGCGTCGGCGCATCGAGGGTCCCCGACCCGCGTCT
>JAKAPV010000211.1 GCA_021806845.1 Bacillota bacterium
GGTCCTCGATCGCGATCTGGGCGAGTATCCGGTTGTGGTGGGCGATGATCTTCTCGACCGGGATGTCGGCATCGGGGCCCGTCACATGGCCGTCCGCGGCGAGTGTCACGTCGTACCCGTGGGAGAGCGCGCTGCGCACGGTCGTGTCGACGCAGTAGTCGGTCGCGCAGCCGACGACCGCTACATGCTGGGCGCCGATGCTGCGCAGGAGGCTGTCAAGCTCCGTGTGCAGGAAGGAGTCGCTCGAGTGCTTATGGACCACCGTTTCGCCGGGTTCCGGAGCAATGACCGGGTGGATCGGCCAGTGCTCGTGGCCGGGCACGAGCGTGTCTCCGGGCCCGAGACTGTGGTGCTGGACATAGACGACCGGGACGCCGCGCACACGGGCTCGGTCCAGGAGCCCGGAGATGTTCTGCAGCACAGTGCTGTCGATCGGGTCGCTCGGGTCAATCGTGCCAACCTGCACGTCGATCACCAGAACCACCTGCGCCTTCTCGGGCAAGAAGCGCACCCCCCGCACACCGTAATGCGACCAAATGTTCGCTAAACGTGCGTGATGTCCTTCCGGCACCGTGCATCGACAGGAATTTCCCTTGAAGGGATCGCGTGCGCCGCGTTCGAACCATCTCAGCCGTGCACAGGCTGGTCCGGGCGATTGCGCACAGAGGGGGCGCGGTGGATGGCGGGAGACCGGGCGAAGGTGAGCGAGGGTGCCGTCTCTGGGCTGCGCAGGAGTTCGCCTCAGGGGGTTTACGAGAACGAGATGATGGCCGTATCCCATGCCCTTACGGTGCAGCCGCGCGCAGGATACGCGGCGAGCGTGGGCGGGCGGCCGTTCGAAGTGGACCTCGTGCACCTGCCGGCCGGCAAGCGCTTTTGCCCCGTGCACGCGCACAGCACCATGTGGGAGTACTGACAATCCGGGTCTCGACGCGGTGCGCTATCCGAACACCGGCAAGTGGCTCGTGACGCACCCGCTGAAGAAGGTGTTCCGCGTTGAGGAGTGCGACTACTTCGAGGGCGAGGAGTAGGGAAGGGGCGAAGTGTCTTGACCGATGCCGGCGCGCTCAATAGAGGCATGCAGGCGCAGGTCGCCATCTATATGGGAGGAAACCGCGCGCCAGCGGAAGCCGGCGCCCATTTCAAGGACGGGCGCTGGCCCGTCTCTCCCGACGAGTGGCGCGAGTGTGCCAGGCATGCGCTTCCAGACGGTCCCTTTGGCTACCTTGAGGGCGCCGCTGGCGGCGAGGAGACCATGCGCGAGAACCGCGCAGCGTTCTCCCGCTGGCGACTTCGTCCCCGGATGCTGCGCGACGTCACGCAGCGGGACATCTCCGTCGAGCTGAAGGGCCGGCGCCTCCCTGCGCCCTTCTTGCTGGCCCCCGTGGGCGTGCAAGAGATCCTCCACGCGGACGGGGACCTGGCGTCCGCCCGCGCTGCGGCGAGTCGGGGAGTGCCATTCATCACGAGCACCGTGTCGTCCGTTCCGATGGAAGCGGTGGCCGCCGCGATGGGGGACGCGCCGCGCTGGTATCAGCTCTACCCGTCGCGCAGCCGCGAGATCAACGAGAGCATGCTCTCCCGCGCGCAGGCGTCCGGTTATGAGGCCCTTGTCGTCACGCTCGACACGACGATGCTCGGCTGGCGCGAGCGCGACCTGCGCGAAGGGTACCTGCCGTTTCTCCAGGGGAAGGGCCTGGCCAACTACTTTGCGGATCCCGCCTTCTGCGCACTGCTCGCGCGGCCGCCGGCGGAGGACATCGGCGCGGCCGTCGCCGCCTTCCTGAACGTCTACGTGCACCCGGGCTTCACCTGGCAGGACCTCCGTTTCCTACGCGAGCGCTGGCATGGTCCGCTCTGGCTCAAGGGCATCACGCATCCGGACGACGCCCGTCTGGCCATCGACCACGGCGCCGACGGCGTGATCGTGTCGAACCACGGCGGCAGGCAGGTGGATGGCGCCATCGCTGCCCTCGACGCGTTGCCGGAAATCGCGGCCGCCGTCGGGGACCGCCTGCCTCTCCTCATGGACGGCGGCGTGCGCCGCGGAGCGGACGTCCTGAAGGCGCTCTCGCTCGGTGCCCGCGCGGTCCTGATCGGCCGCCTGTACCTCTACGGTCTCGCCGCCGCCGGCGAGGCCGGCGTCGGCAGGGTCATCGACAACCTGAGGGCGGACGTGGACCTTACGCTCGGCCTTTGTGGCCGGCGATCGATCGGCGACGTCGACCGGTCGCTCGTGTCAGGCATCGGGATCTAGGCTTCGAAAGCACTTGCCGATACCCCCCTGTACAGTTCAAAGCGAGCAGTGCAGGGGGTGCTCATGTGCGACGAGGAAGCCGAGGCTGCTTAGCTGAGCGGGGCGGAGATACGCCGGCGTCCGATGAAGTGCACGGCCTCGTCGTAGCCGGCGGACTGCACGAGGGAAACAGCGGCAGGGAAGCCGGCGCCGACGTTCTCCGGCTCATGGGCGTCCGATCCGATGCTCACCGGCACGCCGGCCGCGCGCGCCGCGGCCAGGTACTCCGGGACGGGGTAGATCTCGCCGACCGGCTTGCGCAGACCGGCCGTGTTGCATTCGAGCGCCATGTCCTGCGCCTTCAGGGCTTGCGCGGTCCGCCGGAAGTCCTCCAGGAGCGAATGCTCTGCTTGCTCGCCGAAGATCTTCGGCAGGTCGGGGTGCGTCAAGACGTCAAAGAGGCCGCTCCGAACCGCCATGCGGCTCGACTCGAAGTACTTGTCCCAGACCGCTCTCCGGCCGAGTGCGGCGGCGCGTTCGCGATGGTCGGCAAGGTCGATGCCGATGTCCCCGACGAAGTGCACGGAGCCGTGGACGAAGTCCCACGGGTAGAGCCCGAGGAAGCGCGCGATGCCCTCTTCGGCCCCCGGCACGTAATCCATCTCGAGACCGAAGGAGATGGGCACGCCGCGCGCCTTCTGGCGCTCTACGAACGCGAGGTACGAGTCCAGGCGGTAGAGGCAGCGGGCGTCGGCCCACGCGTTGTCGAGGAGACCTCTCGCCTCGTGGAAGCGGTAGGCATGTTCGACGACGCCGAGGCGCGAGACGCCCGCCTGAGCTGCCGCCTCGAGGTAGCGGTCGACCCACTCGTCCGGATAGTTCTCGGGGGTATAGGGTCCACGCTCGAGGTGCAGGTGCTGATCCGCGATCATCGCGGCTCCTCCTCCAGCGCCCCCGTCACTTGCACCGCGTAGATCCCCTCCATCTCCGGCAGATTTCCGAGGGCGCGCAAGAGTTCAAGTCCCGGCGCATCGTCGAGCCCCAGCGCCATCAGCGCCCGGCCGCCGGGAATCTCGCGGTCGAGTTCCAGCGTCGCAATATTGAGTCCTGCGTTGCCGAGCAGCGTGCCGACGCGCCCCACGACCCCCGGGAGGTCCCTATGCTGCGTCAGCAGGAGATGACGAGGCAGGCGCAGGTCGAAGCGGCCGCCGGCGAGGCGCTGGACGCGCGGCTGCTCCTCGAGGGTGATCTCCACCTCGCGGTCGGGCCGCTCGGCAAACCACGCCGCGAGCCGCGGCGCGCCGCCCGCCTCGACGCCGATGCGGGCCTGGAGGCCCGCCTCCTTCGCCCGCACGGCGGCGTTCACGGGGTTCACCGGACCGTCGACCACGCGCTCCAGGAGGCCCGCGAGAATCGCCCTCGCCGCCATCGGCGCGGCCTCGTCGGGCAGACCGCCGCGGCAGGCGACGTGCAGGACCGGCCCCTCTCCGCCCGTCGCTCCGACGATCCGCCCGAGCACGCGCCCGACCTCCAGGAGACGCGCCGGCACGACGCCGTCGAGACTGGGGAATGGGAGGTTCACCGCCTCTTCGGGGATATCCCCCGCGAGGGCACGCACGACCGCCTGGGCGATCCGCGTTCCGATGCTGGACATCGCTTCGTTCGTCGACCCCCCGAGGTGGCAGGTGAACAGCATGTCCTCGCGCGCGAGGAGGCCGGCGTCGACGGGCGGCTCGTGCGAGAAGACGTCCAGCGCGGCGCCGGCAAGCTGCCCTTCGTCGCAGAGGGACTGCAGAGCCGTCTCGTCGATCAGGCCGCCGCGCGCGACATTCAGTACGAAAGCCCCCTTGGGCAAGCGGGAGAGTTCCGGCCGCCCCAGCCGGGGGCCTGTCTTCGGCGTGTGGATGGTGAGCACTTGCGAGCGGGCGAGCAGGTCCTCGAGCGACTCCAGCTTGGTGGCGCCCCGGGCGCGCACGGTTTCCTCGGGAACATAGGGATCGTATGCCCACGTCTGCATGCCGAAGCCGCGCGCGATGCGGGCCACCTCTCTGCCGACGCGGCCGATGCCGATGATGCCGAGGGATTTGCCGCGCAGCTCGGTGCCGATGAACGCTTGCCGGTCCCAGCCGCCCGCGCGGACATGGTGGTCTGACCTGCGGACGTGGCGCACGAGGCCGAGCAGTAGGGCGAAGGTGTGCTCGGCTGCGGCCTCCGCGTTGGCCCCGGGCGTATTCAGCACGAGCACGCCGCGCTCGGTGGCGGCGTCGAGGTCGATGTTGTCGACGCCCGCGCCCGCGCGCGCCACGATCCGCAGGTTGGGAGCGCGCTCGAGGAGTTCGCGCGTCATGCGATGGGCGCTGCGGATGATCACGGCGTCGAACTCGCCGATCCTCCCCGCCAGCTCCTCCACCGGCAGGAGATCATGCGCCTCTACCTCGACCGCGGCGCGCAGCGCCGCGAGTCCATCTGCGCCGAGATGTTCTGTGACGAGTACGCGCGGGCGCTCTTTCATGCCGGGTTCCCTCCTTGGATGGGACGCTCATCCTGCCAGACGGCCAGCGCGGCGCGCACGCCGCTGCCGTCTGCCGCACGGTACCCGAGAGTCGCAAGCGCAACCTCCAGCGCGCCGAGGGCGCCGAGCAGGTCGAGCGGCTGCACCGCGCCGACGTGCCCGATGCGGAATACCCGCCCCTTCCACTCGCCCTGCCCGCCGGCGATCACCGCGCCCTCTGCGCGCGCAGCGGCGCGCAGGTCGGCGACCTTGATGCCGTCCGGAGCCGCAAAGGCGGTCACGGTGGGGGAGGCGAACTCTCTTGACGCGAGCGGCGGGATGCCGATCGCGTCACCTGCGGCCCTAGCCATCCGGCCGAGCAGGACGTGCCTTGCGGCCCGCGCCGACGCGCCCTCCGCGCCTAGGAGGCGCAGCGCTTCGCCGAGGGCCGCGACCAGGGTTACGGCATGGGTGTACGGCAGGTCGCCGCGCAGGTAGGGACGGAGGTCGAAGTAGACGCTCTGCGGCTGCGCGGCCTGAGCCGTCGCGACGCCGCGCTGCGAGAGCAGCACGATGGCGAGGCCCGGCGGCGCCATGA
>JAKAPV010000007.1 GCA_021806845.1 Bacillota bacterium
GGCGTTCGTTTTGGAAATGATCCAACGATAGGGGGAACGACTTTGCGTCACTACCTGACGGTCGGGGACCTGAGCCCGGAGCAGCTGCGGGCCGTCGTGTCCCGGGCGGTCGCGCTGCGCGACGGGGCCGCGCCCGGGCGGGCCGAAGGGGCGATCGCCACCATCTTCTATGAGAACTCCACGCGGACGAGGCTCTCGTTCCAGCAGGCGGGCGCGCTGCTCGGCCTGCGCACACTATCGATCGCGGTCGAGGGCTCGAGCATCCAGAAAGGGGAATCCGTCGAGGACACGCTGCGCACGGTGGCTGCACTGGGCGCGCGGGTTGCGGCGGTTCGCTCGCCCTGGAGCCTACTGCTGCAGGACCTTCGCGACCTGCCGATCCAGCTCGTCAACGCGGGCGACGGCTGGTCGCAGCACCCGACGCAGGCGATCGGCGACTGCGCAGCGGCGCAGCGCGAATTCGGCGAGATCCGCGGCCGCACGCTCTGCATCCTCGGGGACATCCTGCACAGCCGCGTCGCCCGGTCGAACGCGCAAGCGTTCTCCATGCTGGGAGCGCGGGTGCTGCTCGCGGGACCGCCGACCCTGCTGCCCGGAGGGCTCGCAGACGCGCTCGGCGCCACGGAGGTCAGCATCGAGGAGGGCCTGCGCCAGGCGGATGTCTGCATGGTGCTGCGCCTGCAGCGCGAGCGGCAGGAGCGCGGCTACCTGCCGTCGGTGGAGGAGTACCGGCGGCTGTGGGGACTCACCGCGCGGCGCGCGCAGCTCCTGCCCGCCCACGGCGTGATCCTCCACCCAGGGCCGCAAAACCGCGGCGTGGAGATCGACGGGGAGGTCGTTACCGGCCCGCAGAGCCGGATCGCGGAACAGATCACCTGCGGCGTCTACGGGCGCGCAGCAATCCTGGAGGCGATGCTCGATGCGCATTGACGTGCGGGGAGCGCAGCTCTACGACCCGGCGATCGGACTCGACCGCACCGCAGACCTCCTCGTCGAGGACGGCGTGATCGCCGGCATCGGACCTGGCCTGCCGCACGGCGACGAGACGGTCGATGCGGACGGCCTTCTGCTGATGCCGGGGTTCATCGACATCCACGTCCACCTGCGCGATCCGGGGGAGACGCACAAGGAGGACCTGCAGACCGGTACGCAGGCCGCGCTTTTCGGCGGCTTCACGGACGTCTGCGCCATGCCGAACACGAAGCCGCCCGTCGACGACGCGCTGGTGCTCGGGGATATCCTGCGGCGCGCAGCCGGACTTCCAGTCAAGGTGCATCAGCTTGCGGCGATCACGCGGGGCCAGGAAGGCGAGCAGCTCGCTGAGATGGCGACCCTGCAGGAGCTCGGGGCGATCGGGTTCTCCGACGACGGGCGCGGGGTGCGCTCCTCGAACGTGATGCGCCTTTCGCTGCAGTACGCGCGGGGGCTCGGGGCGGTGATCGCGACGCACGCCGAGGATCCGGAGCTCTCGCGCGGCGGCATCGTGCATGAAGGACCGGTGAGCTACCGGATCGGCCTGCCTGGCCAGCCGCGCAGCGCCGAGACAGCGATGGTCGCCCGCGATCTCGAACTCCTGCGCGAGACCGGCGGCCGCCTGCACATCTGCCACATCTCGTGCCGCGAGACGGTGGAGCTCGTGCGCCGGGCGAAGGCCGAGGGCCTGCAGGTGACCTGCGAGGTGACGCCGCACCACCTCCTGCTGACCGACGAGGACGTGCCGGCGCTCGGCGCGCTCGGCAAGATGAACCCGCCGCTGCGCACCGCGCAGGACCGCGCTGCCCTGCGGGAGGGTCTCTCCGACGGCACGATCGACGCGATCGCGACCGATCATGCCCCGCACTCGCCGTCCGAGAAGGCGCGCGGCATCATGCACGCCCCCTTCGGCGTGACGGGGCTCGAGGCGGCGGTACCGGCGGTCTACGGAGCGCTCGTGCAGGCCGGCGAACTGAGCCTGCGCCGCTTCGTCGACGCCTTCACGGACGCCCCGCGGCGCGTCTACGGCCTGCGGGCCCCGCGCATCGCGGCGGGGGAGGAGGCGCGCCTCACGTTCTTCGACCCCTGCTGCAGCTGGCAGCTTTCGGCGGATGACCTGCGCTCGCGCAGCAAAAACTCCGCGTTCTTGGGCCGCGCGATGTCCGGGCGGCCCTTCGGGATCCTGACAGACGGGAGGTTCCACGCGAGCCATGAGTAGAGAGCGGGCGTATCTCGAACTGCAGGACGGCAGCGTCTACCCGGGTGTGCTGGCCTGCGGCGGGCAAGTCGAGGGGGAGGTCGTGTTCACGACGGCGATGACGGGCTACGGGGAGGTCGTGACGGACGCCTCGTACGCCGGGCAGATCGTCGTGATGACCTTCCCGGAGATCGGCGTGTACGGTGTCGACCCGGATGCGCTGGAGGCGGAAGCGCCGAGGGCGCGCGCACTCGTCGTGCGCGAACTCCAGGAGGTGCCGAGCCACGTGAGTGCGCGGGAGGACCTTCCGGGCTTCCTCGGCCGCGCCGGTGTGCCGATCCTCGCGGAAGTCGACACGCGCGCGCTGACGCGACACCTGCGCACGGCGGGCACGATGTCCGGGCGCATCACCCTGGCTCCGCGCGGCGCGATCGAGGACGCAGACTGCCAGCTCGTGCGCGAGATGGCGACGAAGGAGCCCTACTGGTTCTGCCGGGAAGGCAGCGGGCCGAGGGTGGCGGTCGTGGACTTCGGCCTCAAGCACGACATCCTGCGCCAGCTCCGCGACGCGGGTGCGCGGGTGCTCGTGCTGCCGCCGACCAGCAGCGCGGCGGACGTCGCCGCGGCTGAAGTCGACGGCGTCCTGCTCACGAACGGGCCGGGAGACCCGTCGCGGATGGGGGAGTACGCAGCGCTCGCGCGCGCCGTCGCGGAGCGCCACGCAACGCTCGGGATCTGCCTTGGCCACCAGCTGCTCGCCCTCGGGTACGGTGCGCGGACCTTCAAGCTCCCCTTCGGCCACCGCGGCGCCAACCACCCGGTCGGCCACAGCGACGGGCGGCCCGGCGAGGTGACGAGTCAGAACCACGGCTACGCCGTCGACCGCGAGAGCCTGCAGCACACGCCGCTCGAGGTCTCCGAAGTGCACCTGAACGACGGCACCGTGGAGGGGCTGCGCCACAAGACGCGCCCCGTCTTCTCGGTGCAGTACCACCCGGAGGCCGGTCCGGGTCCCTGGGAGGCCCGCGGCACGTTCGGACGATTCCTGCGCTCTCTGGGAGGTGACGCCTGATGCCGCCCCGCGAACTGCCGAAGAAGGTGCTCGTGATCGGGTCGGGGCCGATCGTGATCGGGCAGGCCGCCGAATTCGACTACGCCGGCACGCAGGCTTGCCAGAGCCTGCGCGAGGAAGGCATCGAGGTCGTCCTGGTCAACTCGAACCCGGCCACGATCATGACCGACCCGGGCATCGCCGACCGCGTCTACCTGGAGCCGCTATTGCCGGAGTACATCGAGAAGGTGATCGCCAGGGAGCGCCCGGTAGGCCTGCTGCCGACGCTGGGGGGACAGGTGGGCCTCAACCTCGCCGTGCAGCTCGCGGAGCAGGGGATCCTCGAGCGCTACGGCGTGCGCCTGCTCGGAACGCCGCTGGGCGCGATCCGCGAGGCCGAGGACCGCGAGGCATTCCGGAACCTGATGATGCGCCTGGGAGAACCAATCCCCGAGAGCCGCACCGTCTCGACGCTGGAGGAGGGGCTCGCCTTCGCGGCGCAGGTCGGCTTCCCGCTGATCGTCCGGCCGGCCTACACGCTCGGCGGCACGGGCGGCGGCATCGCACGCGACAAGGGACAGCTCGAGGAGGTCCTCCTGCGCGGGCTCTCCCTCTCGCCGATCCGCCAGTGCCTCGTCGAGCAGTCGATCGCAGGCTGGAAGGAAGTCGAGTATGAGGTCATGCGCGACTGCAAGGACCAGGCGATCACGGTCTGCAACATGGAGAACATCGACCCCGTCGGCGTGCACACAGGCGACTCGATCGTCGTCGCGCCGAGCCTCACCCTGACCGACCGCGACTACCAGATGCTGCGCTCGGCTTCCCTGCGCATCATCCGCGCGCTGGGGGTCGAGGGCGGCTGCAACGTGCAGTTCGGCCTCCACCCGCAGACCGGAGAGTACCGGGTGATCGAGGTGAACCCCCGCGTCAGCCGCTCGAGCGCGCTCGCGTCGAAGGCCACCGGCTACCCGATCGCCAAGATCGCAGCGAAGCTCGCGCTCGGCTTCACGCTGGATGAGCTGCGCAATCCGGTGACGGGGCGCACGACGGCGCTCTTCGAGCCCGCGCTCGACTACGTCGTCGTGAAGATCCCGCGCTGGCCCTTCGACAAGTTCGCCCACGCCGACCGCAGCCTGGGCACGCAGATGCAGGCGACGGGCGAGGTGATGGCGATCGGGCGCACGCTGCGGGCAGCGATCCTCAAGGCGGTGCGCTCGCTCGAGGTCGGCGCGCAGCACCTGCACGTGCCGGCCCTCGCCGGGGCCACCTCGCAGGAACTCGCCCTCCTCGCGAGGCAGCCGGACGACCGGCGGCTCTTCGCGCTCGCGGAAGCCCTGCGTCGCGGGGTCTCGATCGAGGACCTGCACGGGATGACCCAGATCGACCTGCACTTCCTGCGCGAGATTCAGCGCATCGTCGCGCTGGAGGAGGAGCTGAAGGCCGCCCCGGGCGACATCGCGCTGCTGCGCCGGGCGAAGCGGGACGGCTTTTCGGACCGGACGATCGCGGAACTCTGGCGCAGGACGGAGGATGAGGTGCGCCGCGCGCGCCAGGAGGCCGGCATCGTCCCGACCTACAAGATGGTCGACACCTGCGCCGCCGAGTTCGACGCGCAGACGCCCTACTACTACGGGTCCTACGAGTTCGAAGACGAGGCGCCCGTGCCCGCAGGCGCCCGCTCGGTGCTGGTGCTCGGGGCGGGCCCGATCCGCATCGGCCAGGGCATCGAGTTCGATTGCTCCGCGGTGCACGCCCTGCAGGCGCTGCGGGCGGCCGGTCGGCGGGCGATCATGCTCAACTCGAATCCAGAGACCGTCTCCACCGACTGGACGCAGTCGGACCGCCTCTATTTCGAGCCGCTCACCTTCGAGGACGTGCGCGAGGTGGCGGAGCGCGAAGAGGTGGAGGGCGTGCTGGTGCAGTTCGGTGGACAGACCGCCATCAACCTTGCGGAGCACCTCGCCGCATCCGGCATTCCGATCCTCGGCACGAGCGTGGAGGGCATCGCGGCGGCGGAGGACCGCCGCCTCTTCGACGCGGTCCTCGAGCAGGTCGATCTGCGGCGCCCGCGCGGGCGCACCGTCATGCGGCCCGAGGAGGCGCTGCGCGCAGCCGAGGAGATCGGCTATCCGGTGCTCGTGCGCCCCTCGTTCGTCCTGGGCGGCCGGGCGATGGAGATCGTGCACGCGCCCGAGGATCTAGAGGACTACCTCCAGCGCGCCGTGAGCGCGATGCCGGGGCGGCCGATCCTCGTCGACCAGTACCTGCCGGGCCTGGAACTCGAGGTGGATGCGGTGGCCGACGGCGAGGACGTGCTGGTCGGGGGGATCATGGAGCACATCGAGCGCGCAGGCGTGCACTCGGGCGACTCGATCGCCGTCTACCCGGCGCAGAGCATCGACCAGGACCTCGAGGACCAGGTGGTCGAGGCCACGGTGCGGCTCGCGCGCGCGCTCGGCACGAAGGGCCTCCTGAACGTGCAGTTCGTCGCCTACGAGGGCCAGCTCTATGTGATCGAGGCGAATCCGCGCGCATCGCGCACGCTGCCGTACCTGATGAAGGTCGCGAACGTGCCGCTCGCCGCCATCGCGACGAACGTCGCGATCGGGCGCAGCCTGCGCGCGCAGGGCATCGCGCCGGGGCTCTGGCCGAAGCCGAGCCACGTCGGGGTGAAGTGCCCCGTCTTCTCCTGGGCGAAGCTGCGCCAGGTCGACGCGACGCTCGGGCCGGAGATGAAGTCGACGGGCGAGGTGCTGGGCATCGACGAGTCGTTCTCGGCCGCGCTCCTGAAGGCCTTCGAGGGGGCGGGCTTCCGGGTGGCGCAGGGCGGGCGCATCCTTCTGACGATCGCCGACCGCGACAAGGACGAGGTGATCCCGCTGGCGCGAGAGCTTTACGGCCAGGGAGCGACGATCCTGGGAACGGCCGGCACGGCCGCGGCACTGCGCGAGGCCGGGGTCGCGGTGGAAGAGGTGGCGAAGATCGGCGAGGCGAGTCCGGACCTCCTCGACCGCCTGCGCGCTGGCGACATCAGCCTCGTCGTCAACACCTTCACGCAGGGGCGCGACCCGGTGCGTGACGGGTTCCAGATCCGCCGCACGGCGGTGGAGCACGGCATCCCCTGCGTCACATCGCTCGATACCGCCCAGGCGATGCTGCGGGTGATGGCCGCGCCGCGGCGGATGGAGGTGCGCGCCCTGCAGGACTACTTCCCGCAGGAGGCGCCCAAGTGAGGGGCTGGGACCTCGAGGTCACTGCGGCGAACCGGCCGGCCCCCGGCTACGCCGAGATCTCCTGCAAGGCGCCGCAGGCCGTCGCGGCGCTGCCAGGGCAGTTCTTCATGCTGCGGGCGGGGGAGCATCCGGACACCTACTTGCCGCGCGCCTTCTCCTGGTACCGCCAGGAGGCGCCGGACCGTCTGAGCTTTCTCTTCCGCGTGCAAGGACCAGGCACCCGGCACCTGGGCGGGCTCCGGGCCGGCGACCATCTCTATGCGCTCGGACCGCTCGGGCACGGCTTCACGCTGCCGGAGCGCCCCGTACGCGCGGCGCTCCTGGGGGGCGGAGTCGGCGTGCCGCCGCTCTGGGGGCTCGCGCGGAACCTGCTCGCAGGAGGCAGCGAGGTGCTTGCGCTGATCGGGGCGCGCTCGGGCGCGCACCTCGTCGGTGCGGAGGAAATCGCGGCACTGGGCGCAGAGGTGCGCCTGGCCACCGACGACGGTTCCGCGGGGCGCAAGGGGCTGCTGACGGACCTCCTCGAGGGCGAGCAGGTCGACGCGCTCTACGCCTGCGGTCCCGAGCCGATGCTGCGCCGCGTGCAGGAAATCTCGCTGGGGGCGGGCCTGCCCGCCGAGCTGGCGCTCGAGGCGCCGATGGCCTGCGGCTACGGCGTCTGCATGGGCTGCGTCGTGGAGAGGACACGCCCCCAGGACGAGCTCGGCGATTACGGGCGCTACGCGCGGGTCTGCCGCGAGGGCCCCGTGTTCCGCGCGGAGGAGGTGCGGTTTTGATGGACCTGCGCGTCGCCTTCGCCGGCCTCACGCTCAAGAACCCGCTGTTGACAGCTTCCGGCACGTTCGGCTACGGCCGCGAGGCCGCCGAGATCTACGACCTCGGCATCCTCGGCGGAGTGATGGTCAAGGGGGTCTCGCGCGAGCCCTGGCCCGGCAATCCGCCGGCGCGCGTCGCGCGCGCCCCGGGCGGTATGCTGAACGCGATCGGGCTGCAAAATCCGGGGCTCAAGCACTTCGTCGAGGTGGATCTCCCGTTCCTGCGGCGCTACCAGACGGCCGTCGTCGTGAACGTCGTCGGTCACGACCAGCAGGGCTTTGTCGATGTCGTGCAGGGCGTGACGGGGCAGGAGGGCGTCGCGGCGATCGAGCTCAACATCTCCTGCCCGAACGTCGCGGACGGGCTTTTGTTCTCCCAGGATCCCGCGAGCGCACGCCGGCTGGTCCAGGCGGCGCGGGCGGCGACCGGCCTGCCGCTGATCGTCAAGATCTCCCCGAACGTGACCGATCCGGTGGCACTCGGGCAGGCCTGCAAGGAGGCTGGCGCGGACGCCCTCTCCGCGATCAACACGCTCCTTGGCATGGCGATCGACACCGCCCGGCGCCGACCGGTGCTCGGCAACCGCACGGGCGGGCTCTCGGGTCCGGCCGTGAAGCCGATCGGCCTGCGCATCGTCTACGATCTCGCGGCGCAGGTGGGGCTGCCGGTCATCGGCATGGGCGGGATCGAGACCGGGCTCGACGCGCTCGAGTACATCATGGCCGGCGCGCGGGCGGTCGCGGTCGGTACCGCGGTCTTCCGCGATCCGTACGCCCCACCGCGCATCGTGCGGGAGCTCGGGGAGGAACTCCAGTCGCACGGCTTTGAGAACGCGACCCAGGCTTGGGCCGCTGCCAATCCAGCAGCAAGGGAGGCGGCTTCATGACAGCGCAGGACTATCTCTACGTCGGGCTCGACCAGATGGACCCGCAGGGGGCGCTCGCGCTCGCCCGGCGCATCGCGCCGCATGTCGGCGGCTTCAAGATCGGCATGGACCTCTTCAACCAGGGGGGACCCGATATCGTGCGCGCGGTCGTGGACCTCGGGCGGCCGGTCTTCCTCGACCTGAAGCTCCACGACATCCCGCGAACTGTGGAGAGAGGCGTGCAGGCGGTGCGCGGCCTCGGCGTCCGCTACCTGAACGTGCACGCGTCGGGCGGCGAGGCGATGCTGCGGGCCGCGCGCGAGGCGGCGGGGGAGACTCTGCACATCCTCGCGGTCACGCTGCTCACCAGCATCGACGCGGCCACGGCGGCGGCGATCGGCTGGCAGGGGACGCCGCGGGAGATCGTAGAGCGGCTCGTCAGGATCACCCAGGCCGCAGGTGTCGACGGCTACGTGACGTCCGGCGAAGAGGCCGCGCTGCTGCGCCGCATGGCGCCGGGATCTGTCATCGCCGTCCCCGGCGTACGGCGGGCCGAGGATGCCGTCGGCGACCAGAAGCGCGTGGTGACGCCGGCGCAGGCGCGCCGCGCCGGAGCCGACCTGATCATCGTCGCGAGAGCGATCGCCCAGGCGAGGGATCCGGTGGCCGCGGCGCAGGCGTTCGTACGGGAGATCGCGGAGGGGGAGACGGCCTGATGCAGGGGAGAGAGCAATGGATTGCGCGACTCAAAGAGTGGGGGGTGCTGCGCGAGGGGCACTTCCTGCTGACATCCGGCAGGCACAGCCCCGGGTTCCTGCTGTTCGCGCCCGCCTTCTCGCTGCCGCCGGCGGCGGAGGAACTCGGCAGCGCGATCGCGGAGATGTACAGGGGGCAAGGGATCGAGACGGTCGTCGGTCCTGCGATGGGCGGCGTGATTCTCGCACACGAGGTCGCGCGGGCGCTCGGCGTGCGATCGATCTACGCGGAGAAGGACGGGGACCGCATGACGCTGCGGCGCGGCTTCTCGCTGCGCGCGGGGGAACGGGTTCTCGTCGTCGAGGACGCCGTCTCCACGGGCGGTTCCGTCCAGAAGGTGCTGGAGATCTGCCGCGCCGCGAACGCGGACATCGTCGGGGTCGGCATCATCGCGGACCGCACGGCGGGCAAGGTGGACCTCGGCGCCCCCCTGCGGGCGCTCCTGGAGCTCGAAGTGCCGTCATATCCGGCGGACGACTGCCCGCTCTGCCGCGTAGGGCGGGAACTCACAAGGCCGAAGGCATGAGCCAAAAGCCGTCCTGCCTTCCCGGGCGGCTTCGCATTTCCTGGCGGGACATCTGGACGTCAGATGTCCTTCGACATCAGGATGTTCGTCGCGCGGTAGCCGGTCCGCTCGTAGAGGCGGATCGCGGTCTCGTTGCCGCCGAACACGTGGAGGGCGATGCGTGAGAGCCCGACGGCCCGCACCTCCGACTCCAGCGCCAGCATCGCAGCCTTCGCGTAGCCCTTGCCGCGGCGCTGCTCCCAGATCTCGATGTTGTAGATGAAGGCGTGGGGCGGCTCGTGATCGCTGCCGCGCTCCGCGAACCAGACCATGCCGACGCAGGTGCCGTCTTGCGCATCGACAATGGTGTAGAGATGCTGGCCGGGGGAAGCGGTGCCTTCCGGCAGCAAGGCGGCGAACTCCTTGCGCGAGAGTTCGAGCGCCTGCTCCTGCGTCCAGTTGCCGGCTGCTGCATGCCCCTTGGCGTAGTCCTCGACGGCCCAGTCGTACCACTCGCGGTATTCGTCCTGCGTCATCGCGCGCAGGTTGACGTCCATCACGATCACTCCCTGCATGTGGCGAGCGCCCCGACGGTCCCTCGCCCCGTCATAAGCCATCGTAGCGCAGGAAACGGCTGGTTCGGAAGTGACTGGCCGTTCGTCGGCATTGGGCCACTGTGTGCTATACTCACTCCATCTCGTTCGCTGGAGGTTGACATGATCAAGATCGTTGCCATCCTGTAGCATCCCGGCGTCGCCCGGGATGACTTCTTGCGGGGCGCAGCCCCGTTCCCGGGAGGCTCTCTTGCGATGTTGGATGTCCGCGATCTTTCGGTGTCCTTTGGCGGAGAACAGGTTTTCTCAAATCTATCGTTCCAGATCGCTCCTGGTGAGCGCGTCGCGCTGCTGGGGGAGAACGGCTGCGGCAAGTCGACACTCCTGCGCGTGCTGGCAGGGGAAATCCGCCCCGACCCTGGCGCTAGCGTGCGCCTGGCCGACCTCTCGCGCGTCGCCTATGTCGAACAGGCCCCATCGGAGGTTCAGGACGCCCTGAGCGCCGGCCAGCGCATGCGTCGCCGGATCGCCGCGGCGCTCGCCGAGCGGCCGTCTCTCCTGTTGCTCGACGAGCCGACGAACCACCTCGACCAGGACGGCATCGTGTGGCTTCTTCGCCAGCTGCGCGATGTCGAAGGCGCCATCCTGTTCGCGTCCCACGACCGGGCGTTCATCGAATCCCTCGCGCAGCGCGTCCTCTCGATCGAGCGCGGAATGCTGCGCAGCTTCGCCGGCGGCTACGTGGGCTACGTCGCGCTGGTTGCCGCGGAGCAGGCAGCGCAGGCCCACCGGCACGAGACCTGGCGCAAGGAGCGCGACCACGTGCGCGACGCCGCGTCGCGCCAGCGCACCTGGGCGACACAGGCGCACAAGGACGCCGGCGAGCGCAACCCGAGCGCCAAGCGGCGCGCGGCGATGATGATGCGCAAGGCGATGGCGACAGAGCGCAGGCTGGAGCGCCTTGCAGAAGAGCGCGTGGAAAAGCCCTGGGACGAGCCGAAGCTCTCCTTCGAGTTCCTGCCGCCGCGCGACCTGCCGCGGGTGCTTGTACGGGCCGAGGAGATCTCCTTCACCTACGAAGGCGGCATGCGACCAGGACTCCAGCCCCTGAGCTTCGACCTGCGCCGCGGAGAGCGCCTCGCGCTCGACGGCCCGAACGGCAGCGGCAAGACGACGCTCCTGCACCTCCTGGCTGCCGCCGCAGGGCTCGAGGGTCCTCCGCGCGGCAGCGCGCAGGGGACCCTTAGCGTCCATCCCGGTGCACGCACTTTCTTCTTCCGGCAGGAGGAGCGCCTTCGCCCGGAGGAGACCGCCCTGCACGAGATGCTGGACGCGGGTGCGCCGAGCCCCTCGCTCGCGCGGACGCTGCTCGGGCACTTCCACCTGCGCGGCGACGCGGCGCTGCGGCGCGTCGGGAGCCTCAGTCCCGGCGAGCGGGTGCGGCTCGGCTTCTGCCTCGCGCTCGTGCGGGGCGCGGACATCCTGCTGCTGGACGAGCCGACGAACCACCTGGACCTCGCGGGGCGTGAGGGGCTCGAGACGGCGCTCACGGCGTATCCCGGAACGGTGGTGTTCGTCTCGCACGACGCGCGCTTCCGCGAGACGGTGGCGACGCGCAGCGTGCGCCTGCGCGCGCAGGCGGCGCAGGAAGTCCCTGCCGTACAGGAGCGGGACATCTTGCAGATGCGCCTTGCGGAGCTCACGGCGCGGTTTTCCTCGGCGCCGGCGGGCAGGCGCGGCGAACTCGAGTTGGAAATCGATCGGATCGTACAGCAGCTGCGCGCACGGCGCTGACGCCCTCGAGCCGGCCGTGTGTCTCCTGCTTCCAGCGGAAGGGCGGGCGGCGCGGACGCTCGCTCTTCCTGCGCGTGCACAAAACGGAGACAATGGCAAGGGGCGCCATTTCAGAGGACGGAGGTCTTGCATGATACCCACCGAGCCATCGCCCGCTGCGTCTGCCGACAGACTTACCTTTGCTTCCTGGCTGGGCGGGCTCTGCATCGCTGCGGCGTTCAGTCTCGTTCTGCCAATGGCCGTGCTCTTCTGGTGGAGCGTCGCCCATGCCGGACTGGGACCCTTGGCCTTCCCACACTCCCCTGTGATGACGGTCCTCCTGCCCGTGCTCGGTGAGGCAGCGATGGTGCTCGGCGCATGGCTCGTGCTGCGCAGGCGGCTCCCGCTCTACTCCTTCGGACTTCACCGCCTCACGCTGACCGACCTCTGGTTCGCGCTCGGTTTTTTTGCCTGGAACCTCGCCGTATGGCTCGGCGTCTCGAACCTGCTGGATGTCCAGGCGCTGCCGGCCCAGGTCCAACAGGCAAGACTTTGGGCGCAGACTTGGTGGGCGATTCCTGCAATTGCGCTGGCCGCCGGCGTCTGCGAGGAAATCATGTTTCGCGGCTATCTGCTGCTCGGCCTCGTCAAGCTGAAGCCGAATCTTGCCTGGCTGTGGCTCCTCCTTTCCACCGGCCTCTTTGCGGTCGGGCACGTCGACTGGGGGATCTCCCGCCTAAGCCAGATGATTCCGTTTCTGGCCTTCGGCTTGGCGGCCGGGCTGATTGTGCTCCGCACCCGGCGCCTCTACCCCGTCATCATCGGACACTTCATCTGGGACGCCTTCGTTCCGGTCTTCTTGCTGCATCGCTGACATGCGCTTTCCGCTCTGACGCCCCGCCTCCTGCCAGCGCAGTGGCCCGGAGACTGCCAGGAATTGACTGCTCCGCGGCGAATGGCTCGCCGAAGGAGGCTGCCGGACATGAGATTGCGCCTGTGGCTCTGTGGCCTGTGTGCCCTTGCGCTGCTCGCCGCCTGCGGACCCGTGCCGCGGACGGCGCCCTCGAAGCACAAGGCACACGCGTCCCACCACACGCAGGCGACCGGGCCGGTGCAGACTCCGCCCTCTATCCTGCCGCCATCCGGGAACACGCCGCCAGGCCCCGTCTGGACACCGCCCGTACCCCAAGGGACGACCAGTGTGAACGGCTGCAACCCGACGACGATGGACCCCGCCGCTCCCTTCGGGGGCTGCCTCGACGGAGCGCTGCCGCAGTTCAGCTGCTGCAGCGCCGCGGAGGTCGGGTGGTCCGGCATCTACGCCGGCATGGCGCTCGAGATGAAGGGCGCCGTACCGCTCGACGCAGACGGCAAGCCGCAGAGCACGGCGGTGCTGATCATCGACCCAGCCGGCAGGAAAACCGAGATTCCGGTCCGCCCGAACGGCGCGTTCGACCAAAGCTATGCCTTCCAGGCTGTCGGCACCTACCAGATCGGGGTGCTCTACCGGGGCACCCCAGCCGACCTCGTGAACTTCCAGGTGGGCTGGCGCTACAAGGTGCTGACCGGCAGCACCCTTGAGGGCCTGTTCCCGCAGCAACGGGAGATCTGGCCGAAAGACGACCTCTTCCTGGCCGCTCAGGCGGGACAGCCCAGCGTCTGGACGCTGCAGGTCGAGAATGCGCAGGGAGTGCCACAGCCCGGCGCCGCCGTGACACCGAACGGTCCGGTGGCGGGCGCAAACGGCGTTGTGACGGTGACGCTGCCTGCGCCGCAGGGGCTGAACATGCCGGGGGAGATCGCCCCGGGGCTCTTCTTTCAGGTCTACGAGGATATCATGCCGTCCGGCGATACCCTCACGGGATACCCGCCGCCCGGTCCGCGGGCGGACGTGGCGCCCGGCCCCGTCAGCATCCTCATTGGCGGCGTGCGCTACTACGACGTGCAGGACTTCTTCGCACTGGGGGATGCCGGGTTCCAGTTCGGAGGGCCGGGCATGCCGCCAGCCTTCGCCGATCACGCGGCCATGGGAGCTTTCTCGCTGTTCGACGGGGCCAACGACAGCTCTGCGCGGATCCTCGCGAACTCCGGCGTCCTGCAGAACGGAGAGTACTCCAGTCCAAACTCCGCTACCTGGACCGACATCGGCACCGTGCATGCGATCGCGCAGAACGGCCAGGTCTACGCAACGCTGGAGGACATGGTCACGATCGCACGGGCGATCGGCTGGGCGGCGCCGGATGGGAAGGGAGGCGTGCTCTTTTCGGACTCCTGGCTCCCCTGATGCGCTCGCGTGCGCACCCAGCGCCGGACGCGGCAATCACACCGCCTGTGCCGCTCTCCCCGAAGTGCGGGCCTGGGCAATGCAGTCTGCGCACCGCTAGGGTTGCTCCAAACGGGCGAGCGGGCGAGTGACTACCTTGCGAAACTTACATAAACCATATTGTGTATGTACACAATATGGTGTAGATTAGGACGCGAGGAAAGGCGGTGGTGTTCCTGCGCTCACTGGCTCTGATCTCCGACCCAGATGCAGCGGCCCTGCTGCTCCACCCGCTGCGCGCGGCGATTCTGCGCAGCGCAACGCTGCCCAGGACCTGCGGAGAGCTGGCGAAAGAGCTCTCTGTGAGCCCACAGCGTGTCGCGAACCACGTGCGGGACCTTCGGCGGGCCGGTCTCCTGGAGCAAGTGGGGAGCCGCCAGCGGCGCAACCTCACGGAAGGCATATACCAGGCGACGGCGAGGGCGTTCTGGCTGTCCCAGGACCTGGCGCACCCGGTCGGCAGCGCTGCCGCGGCGCTCGGTGCACTCGCGGCGGAGGCGGAGCGGATCCAGCGGGATGCGTCTGCCCTCTACTCCGCGGTCTCCGACGGACAGGATGTCCCGAGCCTCACGCTGACCGTGGACGTGGCCCTGGACAGTGCCGAAGGCAGGTCCGCCTTCGCGCAGGACCTCGCGGATGCAGTGCAGGCAGTTGTGCGGCGCCATCACGTGACACACGGCGCGGAACGTTACCGGGTGGCGCTCGTCGGATACCCGCAGCCGCACGAAGGAAGGGAGAGCGAAATCCGATGATCCACACGGTATACCTGCGGGTACCCGCGTCGCGACTTGCCGCCGCCCTGATGGATGCAGAGAGGCCCTGGTGCCTGCCTGGACTCCCGCTCGGGCGAGCGGAGCGCACGGGGGAGAACTCCGCGCGACTCTCGGCGGGCGGCAGCGAGGCCCTCATCTCCTGGATGGATGCAGACGGCGGACGGTGCTGCCGGATGGCTGTGCGGCATGAACCGAAGACGACAGTATTTCGCGGGCAAACTCCGGACGCCTCATGGGGTGAGGCGTGGGCCCTGCTCTCTGTACGCCTCAAGTCCTTCCTGGAAGGCGTTGCGCTGATCGACGTGCCGGAACTCGGCGCGCCGCAGGATACGGAAGTCACGCTGACCGCGCACTTTGACGCCCCGCCAGAGCGCATCTGGTCCGCGCTGACCGATCCCGGTGAACTCGACGCCTGGATCGCCGACGGCGCGCAGGTAGACCTGTCCCCGGGCGGCGTATACGACTACAACTGGACGCACGACGGGCCGGCGCATGTACTGCGGATCGACGCGCCGCGCACGCTCGAGACGGACTGGCGCTTCGGCGCGGTCGCAGCGGAAGGGCGCGTGACCTGGACAGTGGGGCCGGAAGACGGAGGAGCACGGATTACGCTCGTGCACCACGGGTTCGGATTCAAGAGATCGGACTGGCCGCGCGAGGGCTACGTCTGGGGCTGGGCGGACTTCTTGCAGGCTCTGGCGCTCTACCTGGCCGGCGCCGGGCCTTCCGACAGCTGGCGCGGTGCAGCGGCAGCGATATAGCCCTGTCGCTCGCCGCGCGTGAAGACGCGAGGTTGCCGGCCAAGGCGGCCGGCAACCTCGCTTGCTCAGGCGCAGTCTACTGGCCATGCCGGACACGCCTTGCGGTGCTATGATCTGTCACATGGAAGTTACAGGGTTGACTCCCGAGGACCTCTTCGAGATCCGCCTGATCGGCGCGCCCGTCTTCTCTCCGGACGGGGAGGATATCCTGGTTACCGAACAGTGGCTTGATCCAAAGGAGAACCGCTCCCGCACGCGCCTTCTCCTCTGCCGCACGGCGGACGGGTTGATAAGGCCCTTCACCCAGGGACCGTCTGACCGCCTGCCGGCCTGGTCCTGGGACTCCAGCGGGATCGCCTTTCTGCGCCAGGTGGACGGCAAGGCGCAGATCTTCCTGATGGCGGCGAACGGCGGGGAGCCGTATCAGGCTACGCGCCTGCGCCACGGCGTCGAGTCCTTCTGCTGGACCTTGGACGGGGCGGGTCTGATCCTGTCCGCGCCGCTCGCGGGTGGACGTCTCGAGGAGGGAAAGCCGCCGGAGCCTGCGGGCGACTTCGAGCGCTATACGACGGACGTGCGGCGGGTCACCCGCCTCTTCCACAAGATGGACGGCGAGGGCTTCTTCGACGAAACCCGCGCCGCGCTCGTGCACATGGATGTGGCAAGCGGCCGGCTGCGGGTGCTGGAGAGCGGGGATTACGACTGCGCCGAACCGGCCGTGTCGCCGCAGGGTGACCTCGTCGCCTATACGGCGGGCCGCCTTCCCGATCCCGATCGCCCTCCGGGCGTCGCCGACATCTACGTGCTTGCGCTCTCGGGCGGTCCGCCGCAGCGGCTCACGGAGGGCAGGTTCGAGGTGCGCCAGATCGCCTGGTCTCCCGACGGGCGCATGGTCTACTTCACCGCCGCCGATGCGGGCGACCTCGGCTATGGCCACACGCGCCTCTACCGGGTGTCGCTCGGGGGGCGGATCGAGGCCCTGTCGCAGGAACTCGACCGTACCCTGGAGGACGCGAGTGGGACCGATATCGGCGCGCCGGACCGCGCACCGATCGTGCTCGCGGGAGAGAGCGTCTATTGCCTTGGCTCGAGCGAGGGGCGCGTCGGCATCTACCGGCGGGACGGGACCGGCGGATGGTCGCAGGAGGTCTTCAAAGACCGCTGCATCTACGGCTTCGACTACCACCCCGCCCAGGGGTTCGCGATCGCCTACGCGGACTTCCGCACGCCGTCCGCGCTGGCGATCTCCGGTCCGGCCGGCGAGCGCCTGCTCGTGCAGGGGGAGATGCCTGGGCGGGTGCAAGACGCCTTCACGCAGCCACAGCACTTCCGGGTGCGCGCCGCCGGCGGGCCCGAAGTGGACTGCTGGCTCCTGCTGCCCGACGCGCCGACGGAGAAGGTGCCGCTCGTGCTCGAGGTGCACGGCGGCCCGATGGCGATGTACGGCATGCGCGCCCACTTCGAGTTCCAGATCCTGCGCGCGCAGGGATATGCGGTGCTCTTCTCAAATCCCCGCGGCAGCCAGGGCTACTTGGAGAGCTTTTGCAACGCCATCATCGGGCAGTGGGGGGACAAGGACTACAAGGATGTCATCGCGGCCGTCGACGGAGCGCTCTCGCGCTTTGCGCAGCTGGATCCCCTGCGCCTCGGCATCGCCGGCGGCAGCTACGGGGGATTCATGGTCAACTGGGCCATCGGCCACACGGACCGCTTTCGTGCCGCGGTCACCATGCGCTCCGTGGTGAACCGGATGAGCGCGATGGGCAGCTCGGACGTCGGTTTCGAACGCGTTGCGCAGTACGGGACGCTCTGGTGGGAGGACCCTGCGCCGTACCTGCAGCAGTCGCCGCTCACCTACGCCTCGAACATGCGCACGCCGCTGCTGATCGAGCACCAGGAGCAGGACCTGCGCCTGCCGATCGAGCAGGGAGAGCAGCTCTTCACCGCACTCAAATACCTCGGACGGACGGTGGAAATGCTCCGCTATCCCGGTGAGAGCCACGGCATGAGCCGCACCGGCAAGCCGTGGCACCGGGTCCACCGCCTACGGGCGATCCAGGACTGGTTCAGCCGGTATTTGTAGGCGAGAGCGCTTCGCTGGAGAGCACTTCCGAGACGAGGTCGCGCGCGAGCTGCGGCTGTGCCCGTCCGATGGACGCCACAAGGCGCTGGTGGCTGCGCAGGCGCTCTGCGAGGTCGCCCTGCGGAGGACCTGCGTAGGCGGCTTCGAGCAGCGGCCGCGTCATGGCGGCGAGCACACTGTTCTGCGCCACGGAGAGGAGACAGACGTGCAGGTCGTGTTCGGCCTCCCAATATTCTTGCGGCGTGGTCGCGGCGTACATGCGCCGCAGGTGGTCGCGCAGGCGCGCATGGCCCGTCGGTCCGGCGCGCAACGCGGCGATCGCCGCGATCTCACCCTCGAGCACTGCGCGCGCCTCAAGCGCCTCCAAACTCTGGGGATCGGGTGCCGCGCTGCGGACGAAGGCCTGTCTGCCTTGTCCCCCCGAAATGCGCCCTTGGGCGCGCAGGATGGCGAGCGCCTCGCGCACCATGGCGCGGCTCGCGCCGAGCAGGGCGGCGAGCTGCCGTTCCGACGGCAAGAGGGCATCTTGGTCCTGGCAGAAGCGGCTGGCGATGACGTCCGCCAAGCGTTCGGGAAGGCGACCGTCCGGCATATTCCGATCCCTCCGGTCAGATCGTAGCACGGCGTGAGCGTCAAAAAGCGTCGTTTCCGGGCGGGTTGCGTCAGGATCTCGGCGCTTTGAACGGGGGGCAAGGAGTGATGGTTTTGTGCCGCAGCCTGACCGACCTCGAGGACGCGGAACTCAGGTCGGCCCTGCACGCCTTCGGCCAGGCGGCGCGATCTCTTCTGCAGGATGCGCTGGTCGGTGTCTACGTGACCGGTTCCCTCGTCATGGGAGACTACCAGCCTGCCTCGAGCGACATCGACTTCCTCGCGGTGACGTCGTCTCCGCTCGCGCAAACGGACGTGCCGCGGATCGCCGCACTGCACCTCTCGCTGCAGCGGGCGCACCAGCAGGCGAGGAGGCTCGAGGGAGCCTACGCAGCGGCGGGGCGGCTGTCCGCGAGCGGCATCGCGGGGCTCATCGTGACTGTCGGGTCCGGGAAGCAGGCGGCGCTTTCCCCCAGCGACTACACCGCCGACAATATGTGGGCGCTCCGGCATTGCGCGTTCGCTGTCGACGGTCCGCCGCCCACCTCCGTCATGCCTCCGGTCGCGGCGGACGACGTGCGAGCGGCGCTGCGGGACTACCTTGCGGAGCTCGTCGCGCGCGCGCAGAGCGCGCATGGCAACCCCGTAGACACACTGCTGAATATCGCGCGGTGCCTATTCGGCATCGAACGGGGCAGAGCCTGCACGAAGGCGGAGGCAGCCGAGTGGCTGGGCGGCCGCGAGCCTTCGCTTCGGGACGCGCTATCCGCGGCGCAGAGCCTCCGGGCCGGCGGGATGCGAGATGGGGACGGCGACGCGGTGCGCAGGGGGCTCGGCGGTGCCAGCGCAGTCGCGCGCCGGATCCTCGCTTGAAGCGCGAGGCGCCGCCTCTGCTGGCGGCGTCTCGCGTAAGCTTCACGCGCAAGGGCGATGGCGCATTCCTCGGCCACTGGCTCATCTTGCCGGCTGAGGTACATCTGAGGTATCAGCGCCCGCGCGAACAGCCGATCGAGGTGGAGGTGCGCAGCGGGGACGAGCCAGTGCATGTCGTGGCCGACGCAGGCGCGATCCGCGTGCTTCCTAGCAAGGCCGCGTCACCGCCGTTGTGCGTGGGGCACCGGGGCTGATCCTCGGCGTGTTCACCGGAAAGCTGCCGCTGGATGCGGCGAGATCGAAAGGTCTGGAGATCGACGGTGACGCGTCTGCGGTGAAACGCATCGGGCCGGACTTCGTCGGCTCCCGTCAGCCGTGTGCATGGCAGCTGCGGCAAAGATTTTCGGCATTTCGCGTGCACGCCTGCGTTGCATTCTGCCGGCAGCCGTGCTAACGTACGCACCAATATAGTTTCAAGGCATTGAAGGGGCAAAGTAGGCCGGAGAGCGCCGGACAGAGAGGGGAGCAAGCGCTGCGAGCTCCCTGCGGCGGACCTGGCGCGAAGTTCGCCCCGGAGCTGCGCCCTGAAGCCCGCAAGGGTGCGTAGGAGGCGCCGGCAGCCCACCGTTAACGGGGCCGGGTGTCGGAGGACCTCCTCCCGCACCGACAGAGCGGTCGCTCACCGGCGGCCAAGCAGGGTGGTACCGCGGGCACTGGCTCGTCCCTCATCGGGGCGGGCGTTTTTGTTTTCCAAGAGACGCGAGGGAGGCGACGGGCGATGGCAGGAGAGCTTCTGGTGACGCGAGATGCCGGCATGACGCGCGAGGTGGCCGTGGGGTTCTCCGTTCGCTTTGGCGGCAAGGAGCCCGTCGTCATCGCCGGTCCCTGCTCCGTCGAGTCGGAAGCGCAGATCATCGAGAGCGCGCGTGCCGTGCGCGCCGCGGGTGCGAGCATGCTGCGCGGCGGCGCCTTCAAGCCGCGCACGTCGCCATACTCCTTCCAGGGGCTCGGCCAGGAGGGACTGCGGCTGCTCGCGAAGGCGCGCGAAGAGACGGGCCTGCCCGTGGTGACGGAGGTGCTGGACCCGGCGGACCTGCCGCTCGTGGCGGAGCACGCCGACATGCTGCAGATCGGGGCGCGCAACATGCAGAACTACAGCCTCCTGCGCCAGGCGGCCCGCGCCGGCCGCCCGGTCCTCCTCAAGCGCGGCCCCGGCGCGACGCTCGAGGAGTGGCTGCACGCGGCGGAATACCTTTTGGCCGAGGGCAACGAGGGCGTCGTGCTCTGCGAACGCGGCATCCGCTCGTTTGAAACGTACACGCGCTACACGCTCGACCTTCCGTCCGCGCTCGCGGCGAAGCAGCGCACGCACCTCCCGGTCATCGCGGACCCGAGCCACGGCACGGGGCGTCGCGAACTTGTCGCGCCCATGAGCAGGGCATCTCTCGCGGCCGGTCTCGACGGCCTGATGCTCGAGGTGCACCCCTCGCCCGACAGCGCGCTGAGCGACGCGGCCCAGACGCTCTCGACGGAGGAGTTCCAGGGGCTCATGGCTTCGCTCCGGATCGCGCCCGGGACGGACGATCTCCCCTCGCTGCGGGCGGCCGTCGACGAGGTGGACGAAGCGATTCTCGACCTCCTTTGGCGGCGCATGGAGCTCTCCGGCCGGATCGGCGCCGCCAAGCGGCAGCTCGGCCTCGCGGTGCACCAGGCGGAGCGCGAGGTAGCCATCCTCGGCCGGCTCGCGGCACAGGCGTCGCAGGCGCTGGCCCCTGAGAGCCTCGCGCGCATCTGGGAAGCCATTCTCGGCGCCTCGCGCGCCGTGCAGGCAGACGGCCGAGCGGCGGGGGAGAGCGCGTGAGCGGCGGCGGAGCCTTGCGCATCGCGATCCAGGGCGAGCGGGGCGCCTACAGCGAGGAGGCGGCGCTCGCGCTCTACGGGAGGGAGATCGAAGTGCTGCCGCGCCGCACGCTCGCGGACGTCTTCGCGGCGCTCGCTGCGGAGGAGGCCGACGGCGCCGCCGTGCCGGTCGAGAACTCGCGGGCCGGCACGGTCGTTGAGGCCTACGACGAACTGGTGCGCCATCCCTTCGCCGTCTATGGCGAGCACCTGCAGCCGATCCACCACTGTCTTTTGGGCCTGCCGGGCTCAGAGCTTTCCGGCATCCGGCACGTGAAGTCGCACCCGCAGGCCCTCTCGCAGTGCCGGGAATACCTGCGCGCGCGGGGCATTGATGCGGTCGCCGCCTACGACACGGCCGGCAGCGCGAAGGATCTCGCCGCGGTGGGCGACCCCGCCGTGGCGGCGATCGCCTCGCGCAGGGCCGGGGAGATCTACGGCCTCAGCATCCTGGCGACCGAGATCGAGGACGCGAAGGACAACCAGACCCTCTTCTACGCCGTCGGAGCGCCGCCGCGCGCCGCCGGCGGGGGAGCGGGACGCACCGTCGTCGCGTTCCACGTGGCGAACCGGCCGCAGGCCCTCGTGTCCTGCCTCGAGCCCTTCGCGTCGCGGGGTCTCAATCTCTCGAAGCTCGAGTCGCGGCCGAGCGGCCTGCGGCCGTTCGAGTACGTCTTCTACACCGTCGTGGACAGCCATGTGTCGGAAGCCGCGTGCGCCGAGGCCATGTCAGAGCTGCGGGAGAGGGCGGCCGCGGCGCGGGTGCTCGGATCATATCGGCTGTAGGCGCCTTGTCACGCGGTGCCGGGATTGGTAGCCTCTTCGTGGGTGATGAGTTTGTCGGACACCGCTGGCAAGCGCGTAGGGCACTCCCGGGTCGAGATGACGGAGATGGTTATGCCAAACGACGCGAATCCGCTGGGGACGATTTTCGGCGGCCGCGTCATGCAGCTTATGGACATCGCCGCCAGCATCGCGGCCTATCGCCACGCGCGCTGCAACGTCGTGACCCTGTCGGTGGACAGCCTCGAGTTCCGGCGTCCCATCCGGGTCGGGCACGCGGTGGTTCTGCATGCCTGGCTGAACTGGGCAGGTCGCACATCCATGGAAGTGCAGGTCGAGGTCTACTCGGAGGACCTGATGACCGGTGAGCACGCGCGCACGTCGACGGCATTCTTCACGTTCGTGGCCGTCGGCCCGGAAGGCAGGCCCCAGCCCGTTCCTCCCCTCCTGACGCTGTCGCAAGAGGAGGAGCGGCGCTTCCAGGAGGCCGCGCAGCGGCGCGCGGAACGGCTGCGGCGCAAGGAGAGGGAGGAGAACTGATGGCGCAGGGCGATGTCTTCCTGATCGACGGGGCTAGGACCCCGTTCGGCACCTTCGGCGGAGGGCTCAAGGACGTATCCGCGATGGAGCTCGGAGTGGTGGCCGCGCGGGGCGCGATCGAACGCTCGCACGTGGATCCAGCGCAGATCGACGCCTGCTTCTTCGGCAATGTCATCCAGGCGGGCCGCGGCGCCGCCTACATCGCGCGCCACGTCGCGCTGCGCAGCGGGCTGCGCGAGGAAGCGCCGGCGCTTACCCTGAACCGCCTCTGCGGCAGCGGCCTCGAGGCGGTCATCCAGGGGTACCGCGCCATTCGCCTCGGAGAGGCCGGCGTCGTCCTGGCGGGCGGAACGGAGTCGATGTCGCAGGCGCCCTACCATCTGATGGGCGCGCGCTTCGGCTGGGGACTCGGCGGAGCCCAGGTGCAGGACGCGCTCTGGGACACCCTGACGGACGACTACTGCGGCTGCCAGATGGCGGACACGGCGGAGAACCTCGCGGAGCGCTACCAGGTCTCGCGCGAAGAGCAGGACGCCTTTTCCGTGATGAGCCACGAGCGGGCGCTCAAGGCCTGGGCGGATGGACTGATGCAGGAGGAGGTCGTGCCCGTACCGACCCCGAAGGGCGAGGTGGTGCGCGACGAGCACATGCGAGAGACGAGCCTCGAGAAGCTCGGCAAGCTGAAGGCGCGCTTTCGGGCGAACGGTACGGTGACGGCGGGCAATGCGTCCGGCATCAACGACGGCGCGGCCGCTCTGATCGTGGCCGGTGAGGACGCGGCCGGGCGCCTTGGACTTCAGCCGCTCGGGCGCATCGCGGGCTACGCGACGGTCGGCGTCGATCCGACGATCATGGGCATCGGCCCGGTGACCGCGATCGAAGGCGCCCTGAAGATGGCAGGCTGGGAGGTGTCCCAGGTCGACCGCTTCGAGGTGAACGAGGCGTTCGCGGCGCAGTACCTTGCCGTCGAGAAGGCGCTCTCGCTGCCGCGCGAGCGAACGAACGTGCAGGGCGGAGCGATCGCCCTCGGACACCCGGTCGGGGCGAGCGGGGCGCGCCTCGCGCTCTCGCTCCTCTACCAGCTGCGCCGCGCGGGGCTGCGGCGCGGCGTCGCCTCGCTCTGCATCGGCGGCGGCCAGGGCATCGCCATGGCCGTCGAGCGCATTTAGGAGGTAAGGCATGGCGCAGAGCAAGACGGTCGGCGTCGTTGGCGCCGGCACGATGGGTTCTGGCATCGCGCACGTTTCCGCCCAGTCCGGCTTCCGGGTGATCGTCGTGGAGGCGCAGGAGAGCCAGCTTGAGCGGGCCAAGCGGTATATCGGGGAGATCAACGGGCGCAACGTCGAGAAGGGGCGCCTCACGCAGGCGCAGGCGGACGAGATGCTGGGGCGCATGCGGTTTGAGACCGACCTTGCGGCGCTCTCGGAGGCGGACATCGTCATCGAGGCGATCTACGAGGACCTCGAGGCCAAGAAGGAGGTCTTCCGCCGCCTGGACG
Organism: Bacillota bacterium; assembly: GCA_021806845.1. Lineage (GTDB taxonomy): Bacteria > Bacillota > Sulfobacillia > JAJZYS01 > JAJYTV01 > JAJYTV01. The sequence continues at coordinate 23,848 of JAKAPV010000007.1, forward strand.
GGATCGCCCGCGAAGGCGTGATCCTCGCGACGAACACGTCTTCCATGTCGATCACGGAGATCGGGCGGGCGACCGCGCGCCCGGAGCGCACGGTGGGCCTCCATTTCTTCAACCCCGCGCAGGTGATGAAGCTCGTCGAGGTGGTGCGCGGCTACTACACGAGCGATGCGACGATGGCTGAGGCCCAGGCGTTCGCCGAGGCCCTCGGCAAGACGGCGATCGCCGTCCAGAAGGACCAGCCGGGCTTCGTCGTCAACCGGGTGCTGATGCCGCTCCTCGCGGAAGCCTGCAAGGTGGTCGAGGATCGGAA
>JAKAPV010000212.1 GCA_021806845.1 Bacillota bacterium
TGGAGAGCTGGACGATCACCTTGCCGGCGCCGCCGGGGGTTCGCCTGAAGTCTATGCTGCGGATCTGCCACATCGGGCCGTTGCCCGCAGCGGGTGTCGCGCCCGCCGTAACCAGCGGCGCGGGCGCCTGGGAAGTCACGGGCGAGATGTCCGAGGACTCTCCCAGGGTCACCAGGATGTCGTTCCCCAGCCGCTTCATCTGGTAGGGCAGAGGCCTCGCGAGGGTCAGCACGAGGCGCGAGCGGTGCTTGCTCTCGGCGGCGAGGATCGACTCGAGCCCGCCTGACTTGACGGGGATGAGATCGGAGGCCAGGGCGAGCCGGGTGGCCCGCAGGTCGATGATGATGCGCGCCGGGTGGTCCATGGTGAAGGACAGCGGCCGCGGCGCCGCCGCCGACAGATGCAGCCGCAGTTGCAGCGGACCGTTCGGCAACGGCAACACCTGGACGGACTGCAGGTCCGCCTCGCCCGCCGCGCGCGCAGGGGCTGCCGGCAACGCCAGCAGGGCCAGCAGCAGCGACACGGCGGCCGTTTCCAGGATCGGAAGTCTGGACGAAAAGGGTTTCATTCTTGGACTCCGTGCTGGAGCATTGGCTGCCTGTTGGTTCAATGGCTCAGGCCCAGGGCGGCCGGCCGCTTCATGTACCCACCGAGACCGTTGGGGACGATCTCGACCAGTTGGATCTGCGTCGGCGTGATCCGGACGATACGCCCGTCGTTTTGTCCCATGTAGTTGCCGATCGTCACGCGGTGGACGATGCCGTCCTTGGTCTGCACCAGACCGTAGAGCGTGCCGTCCGTGGACAGCGTGCCGACCATCTTCAGAGTATCGAGCGGGAACTGCTCGAGATACTGGCGTGGACGTCCGGCGTCGGGGCGCACGAGGTTCGCGCCGGGCCCTTCGCTCGGCACGAACGGCGAGCGCATGGCCTGATCGGCGTAGGTGAAGGTCTTGTACTTCGGGACTGCCGGCAGCGGCTTGACGTAGCCGCCCGGCTGCTTTTCGGTCTGCGCGATGAAATGCTGCAGGTTGTCGTTGCCGCTAGAGCAGGCCGCCAGGACCAGGCAGCCGAGAGCCGCGCACGCGCGTGCCAGAGCGCCGGGCCGGATGGAGATGATCATTCTGTGCTTGCTCCGCGCCTTCAGTCAGGTCCCCGGCGCGGGGGATGGGCGAACTTGCCCTTGTGCGTTTTCGCATACCGCGCGGCCATCTCTTCCTGGGTGAGATAGCGGTAGGTGTACGCGGTCAACGTCAGCGAAAGCGAGTCGTAGGCGTTGGGACGCGTCGGCTTGATCTGGATGTCGTGCAGGGTGACGATGCGCGAGAGCGCGGCGATGTCGCTGGCGAACACGCCGAACTGATGATAGCCGCCGGTGAGCATCATCTTGATCGGCAGCACCGCGTAGAACGCCTTGTCGGACTCGTGGCCCGGCTGGAAAAGGTGCTGCTTAAGTCCCGCGGCGGCGGCGGTGTCGGAGATGTTCTCCAGCAGGCTCGGCACCTCGGTCTTGCTCGGCAGCTGGCGCAGCAGCGCGCCGAAGGAGCGGCGCAGCTCCTTCAGCTGCCGCCGGTAGATCTTGAGGTTGGCCGCCACGCTGTGCTTGATGACGAATTCCTGGCGCAGCTGGCGCTCCTGCGCCTCGCTCTGCGTCAGCTGCGGGCGCACCGTCTGCCACACGAAGAGGTACACCAGGATCAGCGTCAGCACTACAAACATCGCGGCCACCGCGCCGGCGCGTACCGCCAGCGGCCAGCGGCCCGGATCGCGCGGATCGAGGTCGCGCAGCTGTTCGGTCAGATCCTTGAGGTTCATTTGGCCGCCCTTCGCGCGATCGCCCGCCCCGGGGCCGCGCCTTTGGCGGCGCTCTTGGGCGCGGTCACCTTCGCATCCAGGGTGAAGGTGGAACCCGCCGTCTTGCCGCCCGCCTTGATCACCTCCAGCTGGGCGTTGGCGAGCCACTGTGAGCCGTCGATATTGCGCATGAATTCCGAGACGCGAGTGCTCGATTGGGCGACCCCCTTGAACTGGATGCGGTCGCCCTTCTGGTTGACTTCCGTCAGGTACAGGCCCGGGGGCACGGTGCGCACGATCTGGTCAAACACGTGTACGATCTGCGGCCGCGCGCGCTGCAGCCGCTCGATGACTTGCATGCGGGCGATGAAACGGCGCTCGGTCTTGCGCAAGGTGTTGATCTTGCCGATCTGCCGGTTGAGGCTGTTGATCTGCGCCTGCAGCAGCGCGTTGCGGGCCTGCTGCTCGCTGATCATCGCGCTGTAGAGCAGGTGCACGCCGAAGGTGGCCACGACCGCCCCGAAGGCGGCGGCCACCAGCGCCACCGTGAACAGTTGCTTTCGCTCCTTGCGTTCGGCTTCGCGCCAGGGCAGCAGGTTGATGCGCGGCATCAGTCGAAGCTCCTGAGCGCCAGGCCGCAGGCCGTGAGCAGGGCGGTGGCATCGCGATGCACGGCCTGCGTGCGCGCGCGCGCCGAGAGCTTCATTTGCCCGAGCGGCTCGCCCTTTTTGGCGGTGATGCCGACGCGGCTCGCGATCGCGTCGGCCACGCCCGGAATGTTGGCGCAGCCGCCGCACACGAGGATCTTCTCGGGCTGCTCGCGGCCCGTGCCGGAGGCGAGGTAGAACTGCAGCGAGCGATTGACCTGTTGTGTCATGTCGTCGATGAAGGGGTCGAGCACCTCGGACTGGTAGTTGCCCGGCAGTCCTCCCTCCTTCTTCGCGCGCCCGGCCTCCTCCAGCGACAGGCCGTACGTGCGCATGATCTCCTCCGTGAGCAATTGGCCGCCGAAGGCGAAGTCGCGGGTGTAGATCACCTTGAGGTTGCGCAGCACGCTGAAGGTGGTGGTGCTCGCGCCGAAGTCGACCACGGCGATGGTGCGCTCGACACCCGCGTCCGGCATCTGGTGTGTCATCAGGCGGCAGGCGTTCTCCAGAGCGAACGCCTCGACATCCACGATCCGGGCGGAGAGTCCGGCGGCTTTGACGGCGGCCTGGCGTTGCTCGACGTTTTCGGTGCGCGTGGCGACCAGCAACACATCGTTGGTGTCCGGCTCTTTCTCCGAGGGGCCGAGCACCTCGAAATCGTAGCTCACCTCGTCCATGGGAAAGGGGATGTACTGGTCGGCCTGCATCTCCACCTGCGCCTCGAGGTCGTTGGCGCGCAGGGCGCTCGGCATCTGAATGACCTTGGTGATGGCCGCATCGCCGCTGATGGCCAGCGCGACCTCGGTGTTCTTGGTGCCGGAGCGCTTGACGGCACGGCGCACGGCCTCGCCCACAGCCTCTGCGTCCACGATGCTCTTCTCGTTGATCGAGTTGGCAGGCGTGGGCTCGGCCGCATAGGACTCGACCCGATATTGTCCGCCGATCATGCTGAGCTCGATGAGCTTGATCGAGGACGTGGTTATGTCAAGTCCGATCAGGGGTCGGTACTTCCGCGGGAAGAGGAACATTTTTTTCCTTTTCAGGGTCTTACGCCTGAAAATCGCCACCCCTCATGAATATTGCTCTCAATATATAGCAGCCGAAGGTTAAATTGAACGTGAGCCGTCTCACGAAACTGGAGCTGCCTGCAGCGGGCGGTGCGCCGGGCCTGGAAACGGCGACCCGCCCGAAGGAGCCTGCCCCCCCTGCTGGCACCCCCGGAAGGGCCGGCAGGCTTCCCAGGGCAGCGGAGCAGGATCTTGCCTGGGCGGTGTGACGTGGGAGCGAGCTTTCGGCCGGGCCCGGCGGGGCGCCCAGAACTTCCCCAGCCACGCACGGTCCCTCGCTTGGGCGTTACCATGGGGGCTCAGGATCTCCGGGGGGGCGGGTTCGCCTCTGCGGGTCCCGGGTCCATCGTACAGAGAGTCATCGTTCCGTGAAGTGGAAGCTATTTCGAATTCCGTCCATCGTCATGGCGGGTGTAGCGCTGGTCGTACTCGGCGGCTTTTACGCCTACGCCTGCACCTATGTCTATCTGGCCCCGTCCTTGCCGACGCTGACCCAGATGCGGCACGTCAAGCTAAAGGTACCGCTGAGGATTTACACGGTCGGCCGCAGGCTGATCTCGCAAATCGGGGTCGAGCAGCGAACGCCCGTGCGCTTCGACCAAGTGCCCCTGGCGCTGCGCCAGGCCTTTTTGGCCGCCGAAGACCACCGCTTCTACCAGGAGGGAGCGATCAATCTGGGCAGCCTTCTGCGGGCGACGCTGGTCGACGTGATCGAGGGCCGCAAGGCCCAGGGCGGCAGCACCATCACCATGGAGGCGGCCCGCAACCTCTTCTTGACGCTGAACAAAACCTGGCGGCGCAAGCTCCAGGAGAGCTTCGTCGCCTACCGGCTCGACCACCATTTCACCAAGAACAAGGTCTTCCAGCTCTACCTAAACGTCATTTATTTCGGGGAGCGCGCCTACGGGGTGGCGGCGGCTGCCCAGACCTACTATGGCAAGCCGCTCGATCGGCTCACCCTGGCGGAGGCGGCCACCCTGGCCGGCATCGTCCAGGCACCCTCGCTCTACAACCCGATCGTGCATCCGCATCTGGCAGCGATGCGCCGCTCATATGTGCTGACGCGTATGCTCGACCTCGGGTACATCAGCGCGGCCCAGGCTCAGGCAGCCGACCATGCGCCCATCGACGCGCGTCTGCATGCACCCCGCGTCGCGGTCCAGGCTCCCTATGTGGCGGAGATGGTGCTCCAAAGGATGCTGAAGCGGTTCGGACCGACGGCCGAGACCGCCGGCTATCGCGTCTACACCACCGTCGACGGGCGGCTGCAGGTGGCCGCCCAACGAGCCGTGCAGCTCGGCCTGATCGCCTATGACCGGCGCCATGGCTACCGCGGGCCGATCGGCCGCACGGTCCTCTCCGCCCAGGTCACCCCGGCGCAGCTTCACACTCTGGTGGACGAGTACGGACCCATCGGAGTGCTCTCACCCGCAGTGGTGACCCAGGTCGGCCGCAAGAGTGCGGCCGTGTACGTCCGCTCGCACGGGTTTGCCCGGATCGACTGGAGCGGCCTGGTCTGGGCCAGGAAGGAGTACAGCGTAGACGCGCTGGGACCCGTGCCGAAAACCGCCGGAGACGTCCTCTCGCGCGGGGATGTGGTGTATGTCGTGTGGAAAGGCGGGCGGGCGGCCGAGCTTGCCCAGGTGCCGCAGGCACAAGCGGCCCTGGTGTCCCTCAACCCGGACGACGGGGCGATCGCCGCGCTCGTCGGCGGGTTCGATTACTTCACCAGCAAGTTCAACCGCGCCACCGAAGCGTTGCGCCAGCCGGGCTCCGGCTTCAAGCCTTTCTACTACTC
>JAKAPV010000008.1 GCA_021806845.1 Bacillota bacterium
CACGATCCGGACATCCTGCAGGCGGTCCGCCTCCACACGACGGGAGCGCCGGGCATGGGCAAGCTGGCGCAGATCATCTTTGTCGCGGACGCCATCGAGCCGGGCCGGGAGTACCCTGGTGTAGAGGAGCTGCGGGAAGCTTCGCGCAACGGACTGCGGACCGCGGTCGCGGCCTGCCTGTGCGCGCAGCTGCAGCATCTCGTCGCCACGAACCAACTGATCCACCCGCGCAGCGTCGCAACCTACAACAGCTTCATCTAGGGAGGAACGAACGATCGCACGGGAGGACATCGGCGCCCAGCGGGCGCGTCGCGCCGCAGAGATCTGCTTCGAGCGAAAGTGCACCTACGTCACCGTGCTGGATGTCCGGCAGCACACGCCATTCGTCGATTACTTCGTCATCGCGACGACGCAGAACCGGGTTCAGAGCGAGGCAGTCGTGGACGCGCTCCGCGACGGCGTCGAGGGCTACCACCATCGCGAGGGCGGCGAGGGGGCAGACTGGATCCTCGTCGACTTCCGGGATATCGCCGTGCACGTGATGTTGCCGGAGGCACACAAGTTCTACGACCTAGAGAGGCTTTGGGGAGACGCGCCGAGGCTGGCGGTCGGGGAGACGGCGGGCGCCCGCTGAGTCCCCCCGGGTCACCTGAAGGATGCTGAGACCATTGCGAGAACAATGCGACAACGCCTTCACGGCGCGCAAGGGGGCGAAGTCCGGTGCGGGAAGAGGACCTGCGCGGTCTCTGCTGAGGAGGTCTCATCATCAGAGTTTCTGATGTCATGCAACAGATCGAACCTGGCACACAGGTACAGTTCTTCACCGACAAGCGGTCCGCTGCGCGCGACCTCGAGTCGTACGCCCACATGACCGGCCACGGTCTTGACGGGCTGTTCCAAGATGGCGACCTGTGGAGAGTGACTCTGCGCGCGCGGCTCAACGGGTGAGCTGACGGATGGGGCCCAATTGACGTGACTACAAAGACTACATTGAAATGGAATACGAGTTGGGATACGGGGGCGGGAGCGTGCGTGAGATCGGGATCCGTGATGCCAAGGCGCGGTTGAGCCAGGTGCTTCGTGAGGTGCAGCAAGGCGCAGAGTGGATGATTACCGATCGGGGGAGACCAATCGCACGGATTCTACCCGTGGGTGAAGGCACGCTCACGCTCCAACAGCGGCTCAAGCGGCTGGAGGACAGGGGCGTTCTCGAACCAATGAAGGAAGCTGCGATATGGGAATGGATACCTCCGGTGCGTCTTCCGGGGGATGCAGCGCAACGTGTGCTCAGAGAGAATAGGGATGGAGGCTTGGGCAGAGGTCCATGCGGTGCGTAGTCGGCTTCGCCGAACAGGTATGCTGACGTTTGACGGAGATTTGCTCGCGGCGGCGGTTGGAGAGCAACTCGTAGGAGCCGCAGGAGCAGACGCCCCGATTTCTTGACGGCATCAGCAGGCGACGGTATAGTAAGGTGCGTGTCTGGACGGTGATGTGCCGGTCCAGCGAGTTTGGGGCCGTAGCTCAGTTGGCAGAGCGCTTGAATGGCATTCAAGAGGTCAGGGGTTCGACTCCCCTCGGCTCCACCAGATCAAACAGCGTAGCGGCGCGGTTCGCGTCGCTACGCCATTCTTGTTGCCTTGCCGTACGATGACGCCCTGCTACGAAACCGCTACGAATCGGGGGAGGCGCGACTATGGTAGATCTTGCATGTACAGGCCACAGGCTCTACTCTAAACGGTAGATTATTCGACCAATCTCGACAGCAGTGAGGTGGGAGCGTGCCACAAGCTAAGCAAGTTCGTGTCAGCGACCTCCATCTCGACTTGGCCAATTACAGAACTGTCACGCAAAGTGACGAAATAGGCGCTGCCAACGCGATGCTGTCGGTAAGTCCCGACTGGTTCCTGGCGCTAATGGATAGTATTCTTGAGGATGGTTATGTGCCTATTGAGAACATAATCGCGCTAGAAGAAGAGCCCGACACGTTGGTTGTTAAAGAGGGCAACAGGCGAATCGCTATTCTAAAGTTGCTTTTGGGCATTATACCTGCGGATGCTGTGCAGATACCAGAGGATTATCGTCAGAAGATTGCCACAGTTGATGCGGAATGGCGAAACCAGAACTCCGAGGTGTCCTGCGCGCTTTACTCCGGTGACGAATCTGACAAAGTTGATGCGATTGTCTCGCGCACGCACGGCTATGGCCAAAAGGCGGGGCGGCTTCAGTGGAACGCGATCGCGAGAGCGCGCCATGACCGCGAGAAGAACCGCGCTAATAGGCCCGCCCTCGACCTACTGGAAAAGTTTCTTGCCTCAGACGGAGGGCCGGAGGCCGCCCGGTGGGCCGGCATCTACCCGTACACCGTACTGGAAGAAGCCGTAAAGAGGTTGCACAAGCGATTCGGCGCAACGTCGGCGATGGAACTCGCCGCCGCGTATCCTGCGGTTCTACACAAGGATGCTCTGGACAGCATTCTCCGAGATATCGGCTTGAAGATAATAACGTTCGACACGCTGAGGACCAGGGAATCGGAGATGCTGGAGAAGTACGGAGTGACATCGCCGAGCCCGACGACCTCCGGTGTCGCAAACAACGCGGGACCTACGACCGGGGGTAACAGCACGCATTCCGGCAGCTCCCAGCCACCCCCGGCAAACTCGCAAGGTCCATCCGCTGGGTCAGGTCCATCACAGCCGACTAGCGGCAGCCAAGCGGGACCAGGCGGCACCTCCACGACGCCCGGAGGCGTGAATCCCAACGCGGCAGTTTCTTCTTACGATCCCGAAAACATCAAGAGGCTACTGCGATCCGTCAAGCCGCTTGGCGTCAAACGGCATAAAGTCAAAGCGGTACTCGACGAGTGTCTCCGCCTAAACATCAAAAGGACCCCACTTGCGTTTGGTTTTTTGGTGCGGAGCGCGTTCGAGCTGTCAGCGAAGGCTTACTGCGATGACCACGCTCCGAATGGCCCCAAAGCCGTGAAGGCCGATGGAAATGATCGCAACCTTGTCGACGTTTTGCGGGACGTGGGACAGCACCTGATTAAAAATGGCTATAACAAACGGGATCTGCACGGGGCGATGGCGGAGCTAAACCTTCCCGTTAGCCTTCTTTCGGTTACATCAATGAACCAACTCATCCACAACCCGCATTATGTCGTTAGCGCTTCCGAGATGTGCGTGTCTTTCGCGCGAGTGTTCCCGTTATTGGACGCAATGAACAAGTAGGTCTTGTCCAGGAGGGCACATGGCGCGTTATCGAACCCCCCTACGGTATCCCGGCGGAAAGCAGCGACTGGCCCCGTTCATCAAAGAGATCATCGCTGAAAATGATCTGATCGGCGGACACTACGTCGAACCGTATGCCGGAGGCGCTGGAGTCGCCATGGAACTCCTCTTGGACGGCGCGGTGAGTCACGTCCACCTAAATGACTCTTCGTATCCTGTGTTCGCATTCTGGGAGTCTGTTCTGACTGCGCCCGACCAACTTTGCCGTCGAATATTCTCCGCATCGCTGACCGTAGAAGAATGGACGCGCCGTCGGGACGTAGTGCGAAATTACGCTCACTTTGACGTTGTCGAGGTCGGCTTTAGCACCCTGTATCTCAACCGGTGCAATCGCTCGGGTGTCATCAGTGGCGGGATCATTGGGGGCTTGGATCAGAGTGGTCCATGGAAGATGGACGCTCGATTCCCGCGAAATGAACTAATTCAGCGTATTGAGGCAATTGCAAGCCGGGGTGACCGGATTACAGTAACGCATATGGACGCTGAACAATTCATGTTAAATGAGTTGCTGAGAGTGCCGCAGCACACTCTCGTCTATTGTGATCCACCTTACTACGGACAGAAGAGCAGGCTGTATCTGAACAAGTATAGCCCAGCGGATCACGCGTCAGTTGCCCAGACTATTCAAGGGATAGGGCAAAAGTGGGTCGTCTCATATGATAACTGTCCTCCGATCGCCGAACTATATGGCGACAGAAGAATGATGGTGTACGGCCTACAGTACAACGCATCTAGGGTTTATACAGGAGAAGAACTTTTCATTTTCTCCGATAACTTGACCGTTCCGCTCCAGTCGTCTGTCAGCTATTTGGAGGAGCCGCTGCGAATATTGGCTAGCCGCATATAGTGTGATTGGAATACCGCGTCGGATGGTGTGTCTTGAACTCGATGAATTAATTCTGCGTTAGTGGCCAAACTACCATTAGCCCTCTAGAAAGGATGGTTGCATGGTAGGTTGGTTTGTCGATGGTCGTTACTGCACCAAGATTAGTGAGGCAATCTCGCCTGGCTCAAAGCTTGATTACGTGCGAGTTCGCGGGTTGGTAGAAGATGCGTTGGACCGGACCGGCCAGTTCGTTCCGTCAAAGAGCCGCTCGGACACGCAGCCGCCCCGGGGATACACCCCGGGGCGGCTGTAGCATGCGGGCACCTCTGTGCAACCAGCACAGTCTGCCGCAAAACAACTGGACACCCCGTCTATCTGCTCCGGTAGAGCCAGCAGATACAATGGGCCCCAAGGCAATGGCGAACGACGGCTCGGGTTTCTACCGGCCAGATCCTGAACTGAGGCAGGGCAGGGGGATGATGAGCCCGTGGCAGTGGAGTCGGTTGGTCAGATGTCGCACGAGCGGGTAGCACAGTTTCTGCGCGAACACGACGTCCGCACCGTGGAGATCGGGTTTCCCGACACGCATGGTATCCTGCGCGGAAAGCGGGTGGCGACGCCGTACTTTCTCGACAAGGTGCGCAGCGGGTTCGCGTTTGCGAAGGCGGTACTCGTTTGGGATCTGCAGTGCGGCGTCTTTCCGGAATATCCCGGGCAGGAGTGGACCAACTTCGACAATGGCTACGGCGACCTCATGGCGGTCCCCGACCTCTCCACCCTGCGCCTCGTACCCTGGCGTGAGCGTACGGCGATGGTGCTTTGCGACCTCTTCGAGGACGGCGCCCCCTGCCAGATGAGCTCGCGATCCATCCTGCGGAGGGTCGTGCAGGAGGCGGAGGATCTCGGGTATGCCGTGGACACAGCCGCCGAGCTCGAGTTCTATGTCCTCGACGAGTACCGCAGGCCCTACCGCGACGGCCTGCAGACGTATTCCCTCAACCGCGGGGCCGACCTGGAACCGGTGCTGGAGGAGATCCGGATCTCCCTAGAAGACATGGGGATCCTCATCGAGGCCTGCAACATGGAGCACGGGCCCGCGCAGGTGGAAATCAACCTGCGCCATGCGCCCGCGCTACAATCTGCCGATAACGCCCTGCTCTTCAAGTACGTCGTGAAGGAGGTGTGCAAGAAACACGGACTGATGGCGAGTTTCATGCCGAAGCCGTTCGCCGACGCGTCCGGCAACGGGCTGCACCTGCACCAGAGCCTTTGGGACCCGGACAGGAGACAGAACCTCTTCAGCGGCGACGAGGAGTTCGCACGGCAGTACATCGGTGGGCTACTCGCCAGCATGCGGGAGTTCTACGTCCTCGGGGCGCCGTCGGTCAACGCATACAAGCGGCGGCGTACCTACACGTTCGCCCCCACGAACGTCACCTGGGGAGGCAACAACCGCACCGTCGCTGTGCGTGCGCTCCTCTCCGGCGGGTACGGAAGCCGTGTCGAGCAGCGGTGCGGATCGGCTGACGCCAACCCGTACCTCTTCGCGGCTGCGAACCTGGCGGCTGGCGTGCAAGGCATCAAGCAGGGCCTGCAGCCCGGCGACCCGACCCCGGGAGACGCGTACGCCGTCAAGGCGCAGGAGCTCCCGTTCTCATTGGGCGAGGCCCTCGACCTCTTCGTCGCGAGCCCTGCGGCGCATACGATCTTCGGCACTCCATTCGTCAACCTGTTTGCCAGCATCGGGCGGCACGAGGTGGACTTATGGAACGCCGCCATCACGGACTGGGAGCGGGACCGCTACCTGGAGTGGGCCTAGGAGGCGGGACATGAAGATCTGCAGAGTCGTCGGCTCGATCACAGCGACGGCCAAGGATCCGAGCCTCACCGGCTTCAAGCTCATGACCGTCATGGAAATCGGTGCCCCGGCGGCGGACGTGTTCGTCGCGGTGGACACGGTCGGGGCGGGCGTCGACGCGACCGTGCTCGTCGTGTGCGGCAGTGCTGCGAGGCTCGCGACCGCGACCCGCAGGGCCCCGGTGGACGCCGTGGTGGTAGCCATACTCGATGCCCCGTGGCCTGCCTTATAACCCGAATCGACGCAAGGAAAGAGGAGGATCAGCGATGGCGGAGGAGATCAGCGGAGCGCTTGGCATGATCGAAACGAAGGGCCTCGTGGGTGCGGTGGAGGCGGCGGATGCGATGGTCAAGGCCGCGAACGTGCATCTCGTGGCGCGTGAGCAGGTCGGAGGCGGGTACGTGTGCGTCATGGTGCGCGGCGACGTCGGTGCGGTCAAGGCTGCCACGGACGCCGGCGCAGCGGCGGCGGCGAAGGTCGGAGAGGTCGTTTCGGTACAGGTCATTCCCCGCCCGCACCCCGAGACGGAGATCGTGCTGCAAGGCAAGCGCTCGTCCTAGCGGTGGAGGCAGCATCTCGGGAGCGAGCCCACGACAAAGAGGTGAAGCCGCATGAACATGCCGGACGTTGAGAGCATCGTCGAGAGCGTGATCCGTGAACTCAAGGCGAGTGGCGTTGGTCCGGGGGCTGGCGCGTCTGCGATGCGGACCCTGGGCAAGAGAGGCCCGGACGTGCGTCGGAGCATTCCGTCCGGCTATCAGGTAACGGTGCTCGGCGCGGGCCACGGCGGACTCGCCATGGCGGGACACATGCAGCTGGCGGGCTGCGACGTGAGAATCTACAGCGCGTTTCGGCGCGAGCTGGCTGCGGTGATCGAGCAGGGCGGCGTGCATGTCGAGGGGGAGGAGGTTTCCGGATTCGCCAAGGTGCGGGTCTGCCAGTCGCTGGACGAGGCGGTGGCGGGTGCAAACCTGATCATGATCGCGGCACCGGCTACAGCCCACGCGACGTTTGCCACGCTCCTCGCACCCCTGCTCGAGGACGGACAGATCGTCTGCCTGAACCCGGGGCGCACCGGTGGCTCGCTGGAGTTCGGCGCGGTGCTCCGGCGCTTCGGCCTCTCAAAGCGGATCATCCTCGGGGAGACAAACACGTTCATCTATGCCGCGGAGATGCGCGGGCCCGGTCGGACGGAGATTCTGCACGAGAAGTTCACGATGCGGGCGGCTGCCTTGCCGGCAAGCGACAACGCGGAGTTCGTCGGCGCCCTCAACTACATGTACCCCCAGATCGAGGCAGCCGAGAATGTCCTGGAGTGCGGCTTCAACAACGTCGACCCGGTGCAGCACCTTGGGCCGATGATGCTGAACACGGCAGCCCTCGAGCGCTCGGCGCGCGACGAGGGGAACACCTACCAGTTCTATCAGGACCAGATGACGCCGACGGTGGCGGCGCTGGTGATGGAGAAGATCGACCAGGACAAGGTGAGTGTGGGCAGAGCCTTCGGCCTGTCCCACATCCTGTCGACCATGGACTGGCAGCGCCAGCACTATCAAGTCGACGGCAAGGACCTGTTCGAGGTGCTGCGCAACAACCGCTACTACGACGGCTTCCACGTCGGCAAGCACATCATGGGCTACAACATCGTCCAGGACGGCGTCGGCAACGGCTGCGTCCCGATGAGCGAGTTCGGCCGTCTGCTGGGCCTCAAGACGCCCATGCTCGATGCGATGACGAACCTGGCCTGCGCGATGACCGGGATCGACTTCTGGACCTTCGGCCGCACGCTGGAAAGGATGGGGCTGAAGGGCATGAACAAGGACGACATCCTCGAGTACGTGACGACACAGTCCTACCTCGGAGATTGCGAGGCGTCCGGCGTGTGCAGGACGCTTTCCACAAAGCGATGAGCACCTCCGCCGTGAGCGACGGCGACCTCCGCTCGATGCAGGAGGCGCGGGAGCTCGCCGCTCGTGCCAGGGAGGCGCAGGAGCGGTTCGCCGCCTTCGATGCGGCCGCTGTGGACCGGATCTGCGAGGCGATCGCGCAGGCGTCCGACCGCGGGGCGGAGGCGCTTGCGCAGATAGCCTACCAGGAGACACGCTGCGGCGTGTACGAGCACAAGGTGTTCAAGAACCGCTACTGCGGCGCGGTGATCTGGCCCGAGATCCGTCGGAGCAGGACCATCGGACCAATCGACTACGACGCGAAGAGGGGCATCGTGACCCTCGCCGAGCCGATGGGCGTGATCGCCGCCCTCGTGCCGATGACGCACCCGACGGCCACCGTCGTGTTTAATGCACTGATCGCGCTCAAGGGGCGCAACGCGGTCGTGTTCGCCCCGCACCCACGGAGCAGGCGTTCGAGCCTCGCGGCGTCCCGCCTCGTGGCGGCAGCGGCGGAGGCCGCCGGCGCGCCGCCAGGCATCATCACATGCATGGAGCACGTCAGCCTGGCCGGAACGACCGAACTGATGCAGCAGGGGGCGGTGCGCCTGATCCTGGCGACGGGCGGTGCGGCGATGGTCCGGGCGGTGTACTCATCCGGCAAGCCGACGATCGCCGCCGGTCCTGGCAACGTGCCCTGCTACGTCGACCGCACCGCGCAGGATCTGCGGACGATCGCGCAGGGTATCGTCGCCAGCAAGTGCTTCGACAACGGCACGCCCTGCGCTTCGGAGCAGGCCATCATCGTCGATGCACCGGTCGCCGAACGGCTCGCGGCTGAGCTCGTCCGCAGCGGCTGCCGCTTCCTCGATCCACAGGAGAAGGCGGCGCTGGGCAAGCGCCTGGTCATGCCGGACGGTTCGATGAACCCAGAAGTCGTGGGACAGGGGGCGAGCCGCCTCGCGGAAATCGGCGGGTTTTCGGTGGAGCAGGGAACCAGGGTGCTGCTGGCGCCTGCACGGGAAGTCGGGAAGTCCGAGCCGTACTCGGCAGAGATCCTGAGCTGCGTTGCGGCCTTCTACGTCGTGGACGGCTGGCGGCAGGGGCTCGAGCGCTGCAACGAGATTCTCCGCTACGGCGGGATGGGGCACACGGTCGGTGTGTACGCCACTACGCAGGAGGCGCTCACGGCATTTTCGCTGTGCTCCCTCGCCTTCCGGGTGGTCGTGAACGGCCCCACCAACTTCGGTGTGCTCGGCGCGACGACGAACCTGCCTCCCACCCTGATGTTCGGTGGAGGCACCTGGGGCGGAGGGATCACCTCCGACAACCTCGGGCCGCAGCACCTGATCAACCGCCGCCGCGTCGCCTGGACGCTGCGCGACGTTCCGGCCGAGTTCCTTGGCGCCGGGACCGCGGAGGCGTCCTGCGGCTGACACGGGGACGCTCTGGCGGGCGCGTGACGTCCGCACCGGTTGTGCGTGGCTGAAACGGCGGATTTCTGTCGGCATTCCACGAGATGGAGTTGAGAAACATGTCGTCGCAAAGCGGCCTCGAACTTCGCGCCTTCGCGATGAACGACCGGATGCAGCCCCAGTTTGCCGCCTTCGTGGGGGCAACCGTCGAGGGCGACCCGCCGCTAGCGGGCATGGCCCAGCTGTACGTGGAGGTCGGGCCCGGCAACGAGGTCTACCGCCTGGCGGACGTCATCCTGAAGTCTGCCTCCGTGCGCCCTGCAACGCTGGCAGTGGAGCGCGAGTTCGGGCTGCTCGAGGTGCACTCCGTGGATCCCTCCGCCGTACAGGACGCGAGTGATGCGGTGCAGCGGCACCTCGGGCTCGATCAGAACCAGCGCCTTCGGCCGAAGGTGGCATCCGTCCAGGTCATCACCAACGTGGATCCTTTCGAGGCGCAGCTGATCAACAAGCGCCGGAGCGGAGCGCTGCTCGTCCCCGGCCGGACCCTCCTGGTGCTGGAATGCACGCCTGCGGCCTACATCGTTCTGGCCGCGAACGAGGCCGAGAAGGCTGCCGACATCCAGATCATCAACGTGACCAACCTGGGGCGCTTCGGCCGACTGCTCCTCTCCGGCAGGGTGGACGACGTGCACGCCGCCCGGGACGCGGCAATCGCAGCCCTGGAACAAGTGGAGGGGCGCGACTGGTAAGGGGTGGAGGGGTCTTTCGCGGTGCGAGCGATCCAGGCGGAGCGCCGGGATCGCCTGTCCGCGTGCTGACGCACGGGTCTCCCCCCGGGGGACCTCTCCCGTTCCGCACCGCGTAGCGGATCGGATGCCTTGACCGTCTGGACACGGTAGGCTGCGTACATTCGTACGGGGGCAAAACCTCTTAGCCCCTTGTTATGAAGCATTTGCATACAGCTAATGCGGTAAATGAACTATGGAAAAAGTCCGTCGCGTTGGAAAGAATGATACACACACGGAAGGGGGGACCGGGTACGAACGCCAAGCATTACGAAGCTCTGGTCGAGCTCATGTCGGCCGTGGGGTCTTCGCAGGATCTGGACGAAGTGCTGAACCTCGCGACCGCCACGGCAGCCCGTGTTGCCGGGTGCGACGGCGGCTTCCTGTACCTCTGGAACCCCCAGCTCGAACGGCTGGTTCTGAGTGCTACCACACGCGGCGGTGAGAAGTGGATCCAAACCGTGCACCTCGGCCTCGGCGAAGGCGTAGTGGGCTGGGTGGCACAGCATGGCGAGGTAGTCATCGTCAAGGAGAACGTCGTGACGGACCCGCGATTCAAGATGATCTCCGGACTCGACCAGGAGACCACCCACAGCGGACTCGTCGTACCGGTCACGACGACGCGGGGAGAGCTCGTAGGGATCTTCGCGCTGCGCTCCGCGTCGTCACGAACATTCAATCGGGCCTGCCTGGACTTCACCAGCCATGTGGCAACGCTGCTCGCGGGCATGATCGAGAAGGCGCGGCTCTACCGCGACATGGAGGCCGAGCTTGCGGTGCTCGGCGATGTGGCGCGTCTGAGTCAGGCACTCTCGGCGCATCACCAGATCGACGAGGTCATTCGGGCGGTCACGGACATCACCTGCAGCGTCATGCGCACGGATGCCTGCGCCACCTGGCTCGTGGACGGCGACCGGCTGCGCCTGCAGAGCGTGACGCCCGGGTTTGCAAGCGGTCGGATGCCGCGCCGCGATTTCCTTCTGGACACCGTCTTGAGCCAGTGGCTGAGCACAACCAGGGTCACCACCGGCCAACCGGAGGACCTTCCCCTTCCCTTGCGCCAGGCTATACCGCAGCACTTCGACTACTGGATGGCCGCTCCCATGGGTCTGGATAGCGACACGGGAGGCTTCACGCTGGTGTTGCGCGACCGACTGGTGTTCGTCGACCAGGAGCTCAGCCTGATGTCGACGATCGCCAACCAGGCGGCGGTCGCCATCAGCCGCGCAAGGCTGATCCAGCAGCTCTCCGACAAGGAGCGCGTGACTGCATTCTTCGATGTGCTCTTCTCGCCGGGCGGCTGCCGCTCCGCGAGCAGCCTGATCGAGCGGGGGCGCATGCTCGGCGTGGATCTCGAGCAGCCGCACCTGGTGGCGGCAGCAAGGCTGGCGCCTTCGCAGGGCAAGAAGCTCATCGCCGACGAGGAAGCCATCTGGCCAGAGCTGCAGCGGCGGCTCGACGATCTGCTGCCAGGCTCGCTCGGCCTGTGTCGCGACAACCTCTTCTGCATTCTTATCCCGGCGACGGAAGGCATGGAAGCGATTCTGGAGCGCCTGAAGGTGGCGAAACAGGACGCGCAGCAGCACCTCTCGGTGAAAATCGCCATGGGCGTCGGTAATCCCTGCGAGAGTTCGGAGGACTACCCCCAGGGGCTGGCGGAAGCCACGGAAGCACTTCGAATCGGGGAGTCACTCCTCTGGGACCGCGCGCAGATTGTCCTCTTCCGCGAACTCGGGATCTACCACTACCTCTACGAGATCTGGGAGCACGAGGGCGACGTGCGCGACCACCAGCAGGAGATGCTGGTCGAGCTTCTGGAGTATGACCGCACGCGCGGCACCGACCTGCTCCTTACGCTGGAGCGCTACCTCGAGTGCCTGGGACACGTGGGGGAGACCGCCCGCAAGCTATACATCCATCGCAACTCCCTTCGCAACCGCCTGCAGAAGATCAGCAACTTCCTGGAGATCGACGTGACCGACCGCTCCTGCTGGTTCCCGCTCTACCTGGCGCTGCAGATCGTCCGTATCCGCGATGCGGCGAGACAGGCGATCACGTCGCCCGCGAACACCGCCTCGCGCAAGCCGGGCGTACGTCCGGGTATACAGAGTGCGGTCGCGCTCGTGGCAGGCAGACCCGCCCGCAGGGCAGGGTTCCAGGTCGCGCGTCGGCGCTTCACGCACGCAGCACCGCAAAGCCTGCCCGCGCCCCTGCTGCTCTGCCCTTCCCCCGAAATCGCCGATGTGCAGGCGGCACAGCGCTGACGCAAAGATCTGGACAGTGCGTCCATTCCGGTCGCCCGAGCCGGCCCAGTACAATCGCGGTAGAAACGTGATCTAGACCATCGTGACAGGTGGTGGCGCGCAGATGGTTCCCCCGGAAGACGAAGTGACCAAGTCGCCGCAGACGCCACCCGCGCGCAAGGGCGGGACCAGTGCACGTGCGCGGGCGGCAACCGCCTCGACCCAGCCCGAATCGGCAGGAGGAGGATCTTCGATGGCGGAACCGGTGAGCGGCGCACTCGGGATGATTGAGACGAAGGGGCTCGTCGCGGCAATCGAGGCTGCGGACGCCATGGTGAAGGCGGCCAACGTACACCTGGTCGGGCGCGAGCAGGTGGGGGCAGGGCTCGTCTGCGTCATGGTCCGCGGCGACGTCGGCGCCGTGAAGGCGGCCACGGACGCGGGCGCGGCGGCAGCCGCCGCCGTGGGCGAGGTCATCTCCGTACAGGTGATCGCCCGGCCCCATCTGGAGACGGAGGTCGTGCTCCGCGGCTGAGTCGCGCCACTCGGGCCCTTAGGGGGGATGGTCCACGAAGGTCGTCATCACAGCCGAACAGGTGGAAGCGGCGGCGCGGTCTGGACAGCTGGCCGTGGCGGACGGTGCCCTGGTAACTCCGTTGGCTCGAGATCGGGCGCGGGAACTCGGTGTCCTGCTGCGATGCGAGGCGAACAGAGCAGCCGCTCCCGCGGTCCCCGTCGAGCGGAAGCGCGAGGTGTCCTTGGACACCGAGCAAGTGGTCCGGCGGATCGTGCAGCGGATCCTGCTCTCCCAGACGTCCGGAGGCTTCTCGCCAACCCTCGTCACGGAGATCACCCGCCGCGTGATGGCGGCACTATAGGAAGGGGTCTGTTTCGCGTCCGGAGCAAGGACAAACGAGCGGCGCCAGGAGTGGCGCCGCTTCTGGTTATGTCTCTGTCAGCCCCGGGACCACGTCTTCCCGCTATCGCGGGTCTAAGGTCTGGATTCCCGTGCCGAAGGGCATTTTGGGGGCTAACCTTCCGCTGACTTGACACGGGCAGGACTCCCGGCGACCTTGGCGGATCGCGTCCGCGTTCCGTGACGGGGCAGCTCGCAGCGGGGCTTTGCAGTCCTTTACGAGCACGCAAAGAGAGAGGGAGCCGCCTTGAGACGGATCCCTCTCGAAGTCTGGATCGCGGTCGGTTCAGATGTCTTCGACCGTTGAGTACGTCGCCGCCGCCTTGACCCTTTCCGCATGCTGCATGGCGAGGCCGGCGGTCCATATGGCCACGAGGATGAACACGATGCCGGCGAAGTACACCGCCAGATTGTTCGGATAGGTAGGGAAGGGGCTCAGCGAGCCGACAAACGCGAGGATCGGCGTGACCAGCCCCAGCAGGACAACGACGTACTTCCACAGGTGCCGCGCCCCAAACCCGTACTCCCTGTACAGGATGCGCAGCGCGACGACCGCCAGGAAAAGGTAGATCAGCTCGATCAGGTAGCTGCCGGCGGCGGTGGTGATCAGGAAGTTCTGCAGGACGTTCGGCAGCTGCGCCGCCTTCCCCCACTGCTGCAGGCCGCCCCAGATCAGAATCAGCGCGGACCAGCCGAGCACGATGAGATTGCCGCTCAGGGGTGTCCCGTGGCGGGAGGTATTGGAAAGCCATCTGGGTAGCAGCCCGTCCCGTCCGAGTGCAAAGAAACCGCGGGATGTCGAGACCATGATCGCGATCGACAAAGAGATCATGTCGAGGATGATCACCAGATCGACGATCGTGCCGAGCCAGCCGCCGACGTACTTCGTCGCGAGAGCTGCGATGGGACTCCCGGACTCGGCCCATACGCCCTTGGCGATGGCGACGTGCCCGAACCCGATGGCGGCAGCGTAAGAGACCAGGATGTAGAAGACTGCCGCGAGCACGACGGTCAGCATCACGGCCAAGGGAATGGAACGCTTCGGGGCGTGGGTCTCCTCCGCGATGGCCGCCGCGGCCTCGAACCCGATGAAGAGCGTCACCGCGAAGAGAATGCCGTGAAAGACGTTGGACCATGAGGAATGCGCGGTGGAGAAGACAGCGAGGGTGTTGCCGTCAACACCGCCGGACGCGATGATCGCGATGACCACGATGAGGAGCGGGATGGACGAAATCGCGGCGAGGAGCAGGACGCCGCGGATGGCGATGCGCACCCCGTAATGGTTGAGGAGGAAGACAATGATCAGGATCGCACCGCCGAACACCCAGAACGGGATGTTGCCGCCCAGGTACTGGCTGTCGAAAAGGTTGCCGAAGAAGCCGATCGCGAGATAGATGCCCCCTGCGCCGAGGAATAGCGACCCGATGAAGTAGAGGCCAGCGGAGAAGATGCCGAACGCGGGGCTGCCGCCGCGTGCCAAGTACTCGTACATCGAGCCAGCACCGGAATACCGCTTGCCGAAGATGCCGATGACGTACGCCAGCCCTACTGCGCCGATGCTCCCCAGCAGCACAGCGAGCGGCGTGCTGTATCCTGCCACGGACGCGATCAGACTGGTGAGCAGTCCGGCGGAGAAGATCGGCCCGATGGCCAGTGCCTGGCCGACAGCGTGCAGAACTGTGAGGTTCCGGGTGGTGAGTCGTCCGGTAGGGGGAACGCCCGTCTCGCTTTGCACCGGTTCTCGCCTCCTTGCATTGAAGGGAAAGAGTGCCGCCTGGTATCGGTCTTCCCTAATGGTCCCTCGGCCGGCCGCTTCACCTCCCGCGCTGGCATGCGGATAGACCTGCTAGCACACTAATGTGCGGATTTTGCCCCAACAATAGGCAACGCGAACGGAATCTCTGCCTAACGCAGGGCAGGCTGCACAGCGCGACCGAAGACTGGCCGTCTGCCGGCGCCGCATGTGCAACTTGACCAGCCACAGGCGGAAAATGCGTGGAAACGGCCCATTTCACGGCTTGTGCCACGCCCTTACAATCACGCTCAGTACGGGACCTGAGGAGGTCTGACATGCCGGCCAAGCCTGCGGCGCGGATTGTGAGGGAACGCAGATGTGCGGGATAGCGGGGGTGATGATCCGGGATCCCAAGGCAACCGGTGCGAGCGGCCCGATCACGGACATGATGGAAGCCCTGCAGCGGCGCGGCCCAGACTCCGCGGGCGTGGCGCTATACGGCGAGCGGCAGGCGGCATACCGCGTCTCGGTGCTGCTCACCAATCCAGACGCCGAACGCGCGGAGGCGATCGATGCGCTGGTGCGCGAACTCGACGGAGCCGTGGCTGCGGTGCGCACCGAAGGCATTTACGGATTCCTCGAGCTTGCGCGGAACCTGGACCCGATGGCGCTCGTCCCGGCCATCGAGAATCGCCCCGGCGCCCACGTCGTGGGGATCGGGCAGAGCATGATGCTCGTCAAGGATGGGGGTTCCGTCCAGGAGTTCGAGGATCGGTATGCGATCCGCAGCGTGGCCAGCCGATACGCGGTAGGGCACACCCGCCTGGCGACCGAGAGCCGTGTGGATCCGATGCACGCGCAGCCCCTCTGGTCGCGGTACGTGCCGGACCTCTGCGTCGCGCACAACGGGCACATCACCAACGACCAGGTGCTGCGCAAGACGCTGATGACCAAGGGGTACCGCTTTACGACCGACAACGATTCTGAGGCCATCTCTGTGTACCTGGCCGACAAGGTACTCCAGGGCAAGAGTCTGCGCGAGGCGATGGAGGATTCGCTGCGCGAACTGGACGGTGCCTTTACCTACATCGCCGCCTCGCTGGAAGGGATCGGGGTGGCGCGGGACCCGTTTGCGTTCAAGCCGCTGGCCGGTGTGGAGCCCGGCGAACTGGTCGCCTTCGCGACCGAGTACCCGGCCGTCGCGGCGGTCGCCGGCTACAACGCGTCCGTCTCGGAACTGAACGCAGGGGAGGTGCGCGTATGGTCGTGATCGACTGTCTCGGCAAGAACACTCGGGAGATCAACCAGGAGATCCGCGCGGCGCTCGACGCCGGAGCGGCGGAGATCCACCTCACGAACCCGCAAGCGCGGCACAACCTAGCGGTCGGCCTGAGAAGGCCGTGCCGGATGGTGATCGAGGGTTCGGTCGGGAACTACTGCGCGGGCCTGGCGACCGTAGCCGACCTCGAGATCCGCGGCAACGCGGGCTGGGGCGTGGCGGAAAACCTGGTAAGCGGTCGGGTGGTGGTGCACGGCAACGCGGGGACGGCCGTCGGCGCGTCGCTGCGCGGCGGCACGGTCGTCGTCGCCGGCGACGCCGGTACGCGCACCGGCAACCTGATGAAGGGCGGAACCATCATCGTCGGCGGCGACCTCGCTGCCAGCTCGGCCTTCATGATGCAGAAAGGTACGCTGATCGTCTGCGGCAATGCGGGCTACGCACTGGGCGACTCCATGTACCAGGGCCGGATCTTCCTCGGCGGGGAGTGCCCGGAGTACGGTTCGGACGTCGTGGAGATGCCGGTCGCGGACGAGGAACTTACGGAGATCCACGACCTACTCCTGGGGTACGGCATCCCCGCGCCGCGTCGGCTGCGCAAACTGGTTTCCGGCAAGCGCCTGTGGAACTTCTCGACAAGGGAGCGGAGTTTATGGAGAACCGCACTGTAGGGGACAATCAGCTGTTTACCTCGAAAGTGATCAGCGAGATCCACCGTAAGGCCGACACCGGGCTCTACAATATCCGCGGCTACGGGATGTTCCGTCGCGTGCCGAACTTCGACGATCTGGTGATCATCCCGGCCGCCCTGACGCGTGCGCCGCTCGAAGGGTATCGCGAGAAGTGCGACACGACGACGGTCCTGGGGACCCGCTCGCAGAACCCGATCGTGCTGGACGCGCCGATCACGATCGCTGGCATGAGCTACGGTGCGCTGTCGGCAAACGCCAAGGCTGCCATCGGAAAGGCGGCATCGCAGGCGGGAATCTCCTCGTGCACCGGTGAGGGAGGCATGCACCCCAGGGAGCGGGAGTACTCGAAGACGCTCGTCTACCAGCTGCTGCCGACCCGGTATGGCTTCAACCTGGAGGACCTCCTCAGGGCCGACGCCGTCGAGGTGGCCTGCGGGCAGGGCGCCAAACCCGGGACCGGGGGGCTGCTCCTTGGCATGAAGGTGTCCGAGGATATCGCTCGGATACGGGATCTGCCCGCCGGCGTCGACCAGCGCAGCCCAGTGCGTCACCCGGACTGGTTCGGTCCGGACGACCTGCCGGTGAAGCTCGACGAGCTGCGCGAGGCGACCGAGTGGAAGGTGCCCATCTTCCTGAAGGTCGGCGCCTGCCGCGTGCGAGAGGACGTGAAGCTCGCCGTGAAGGCCGGTGCGGACGTCGTCGTGGTGGACGGGATGGAAGGCGGCACCGCAGCCTCGCCCGAGGTGATGCAGGAACACACCGGATTGCCGACCCTCGCGGCGGTCTGCGAAGCGGCCGAAGCCCTCAGGGAACTCGGGATGCAGGATGAGGTTCAGCTTGTAGTGTCGGGCGGCATCAAGAGCGGAGCTGACATCGTCAAGGCGCTCGCGCTCGGGGCAACCTGCGTCTCGATCGGGACGGCCGCCCTGGTGGCGCTCGGCTGCAACCGGGCGGAGTACGTGGAGGACTACCACGCCCTGGGTACCGAGCCGGGTCACTGCTACCACTGCCATACGGGCATGTGCCCCGTCGGCGTCGCCACCCAGACCCCCGACCTCGAAGCTCGCCTCGATGTCGACCAGGCCGCGGAGCGCCTCACCAACTACCTGCACGCCCTCATCTACGAGGTGCAGATGCTGGCCCGCGCCTGCGGGAAGGGGAACGTCCACCACATGGACCCGACAGACCTGCGGTCTCTCACGCTCGAGGCGGAGCGCATCACAGGGGTTCCGCTCGTGGGGACGCGTGGCCTTACCGACCGCCGATGAGGTTCGACGCATCCCGGGTTGGTTGACACGGATGAACGCCCTCCCGCGCCAGGAATGCTCGGGAGGGCGTTCTGTCTCAGCACTCCACAGGAGAACTCAGGGGACTGAGCTCTTGTGTTGCGTGATGTATCCAGATGGGTAGTAGGAAGCGTTGTGCTCGTTCAGGAGAGCAAGCGGCAAGTCCCAGAGTTCGAAGCTGGACTCATAACTCACATAGAGGTAGTTCCCGTCCACGGTCATCTGCTCCGGTCCATACATCAACTTGGTGGCCGCAAGCGTGGTTGGGTTGATCTGATACATCGTCCCTTCCGTCAGAAGGAACAACTTGCCGTTCCACATGACCATGTGCGTCAATCCGCCCCACGTGTCGACACCTGCGGCTGGGTTGAACACATGGGTCTGGGTCTGCCCTGTCGCCGGGTCGAAGCTGAACACGGCGCGAGGGTTCGCTCCGTAGATCAGTCCGTTGGGGCCAACCGTCAACGCGCCCCATTCCTGCATTCCCGCCATGTAGGTGTTCACGAGGCTTTGCGTCTGCGGGTTCCAGACAAACACGTGAGCGCTCTGATCGACAGGCGCGACATCGCCGCCACCCAAGGTTGTCGTCGTTCCGATGAGCATCCCGCTCTTCGGATCGTAGGCGAGGGATGTGATTCCTTCATTCGGCACTGGGGTGGCGTAGGCCGTGTGCGTCCCCGTCTGCGGGTTGTAGTAGCCGAGGTTTCCGCCGAGCTGTCCTGGATCTGGGATCGTGCCGAAGTACACGCCCTGCGGAGTCACGGCGAGAGCGAAGGCGCGGTCGGGCGACGGGGTTCCGTCCACGTAGGCGGACCCGACGATCTTCGGGTTCCCCGCGGCGAAGTCCCAGGGCTGGGATTCGTTGTAGGCGAGGAGCAACCCGCCGGTATACGCGCCCATGTAGAGCGTTCCGTTGGAAGAGGCAAAACTGTCGATCTGGTAAGGGATCGGGTAGCGGTAAAAGGTGTGGCCGACCACATGCGTTACCTGACCGCCGAGGAAGACGGACGCCCAAAGGGAACCGTTCGTGTCCGTGTACATCGCGTGGATGATCCCAGGGTTGTTCTGCACGATTGGCTGTACCATCGTCATGGCCCATGTCATCGGGTCTGCGAGGACGATGCTCCCGTTGCCCATGACCCCGAGGATCTCATTGCCCTGCACCCCGATCGAGGACGGGGAAATGAACTTCAGCGCATCCAGGGCAGCGGGGAACTGGTGTACGGAGACTCCAGAACCGGAGGCGGCGGCCTGGATGATGGCTCCACCCTGACCGAAGGTGTAGAGGCTTCCGTCATACGCCGCAGGAGTATCTTCCGCCCCGCTGAAGGTGCCAGCCTGATAGCCGTTTTCGTAGACGGAGAGATTCCCTGAAGACCAGTGGATGTACAGCGCACTCTGTGTGGCCAGAAGACCATCCACTCCGTTGGCAAAGGAGGCTGTCGCCACGGTCTGGACGCTCCCTGTCTGCGGGTTGAGACTGACCACCTGCGCGTTGGGGGTGAACCCTGCGTAGACGGTGCCGCCATACGCGGATACCGCATGTACCTGTGTGGCGCCGCTGACCAGGGTGCCATAGGGAGTCACCTTGCCGGTCGTAGGGTCGTACGAGTACAGGCCCTGCGCCCCGATCCACAGGATTCCAGTCGTCGGGTCGATAGAAAGACCCCATACGGTTGTAGTGTTCGGGATTTGGGCTACGAGCGATGCGGCACTGCTGCCAGGCTTCCAAGCATAGATGTAGCCGACCTTGCTGCCGGAATTGGAACTGACGGCGGTGTAGAGCGTGCCGTCGCTGGCCTCAACCATCTTCCATGCGTTGTAGCCATGGGTCAACGAGACTTCGGATGCCACGGTCCCGTCTGGGTTGATCTGAAGGATTTGCGGCGGCGTCCCGTCGAGAACTTCGTACACGTGGTTCTGGCCGATGTACGACGCCGCCACCTGGGTGCTCATCACCGGCGTGCCGACATAGTGCATGCGCAGCAGCGGCGGAGGCACCATCTTCGTTGCGGCGGATGCCCCGCACGCGAAGGCCAAGGTGGAGACTAAGCCGACAAGGACACAAGCGGATGCGCGAGCGCGGCGGACGACGTTGTTCAACATGTCACCTCTACGGCGTTGATGCGACGAGATTCGACGCCTGGGGGCATTTGCCTTGGGGTGATTTAGGGCATGAAAGTGAGGCCGCGGACACGAAACAGCCTTTAACCGCGCGTGGCGCACGCCAGAGGGGTCAAGTCGGTGATTCAGATAGATCTCTCTTGCGGGGCTGTTGTGCCTGTAATGCAAGGCACGTGTGAAATATTCTGTTGGTTCATACAACTTATTTGGGGCCGTGACTGTAATGCGGTCCACCGCATCCGAAAGCTGTGGTGCTGAACTGGGAGCATAGTACAAAGTCATTTGGCCGCGGATTTCCTCAGTTGCCGACGATAGACGACACCTGCAAGTATGTGGTAACGTACTTCGTCCGGGGGTGTCCCTGATGGTCTACGCAGCGCTGGCGGCTGCCGCCTTTCGGCGCAACCTTGTCTACGTCTGGGCGCACATGGCCACGAACCTTGGCAGCGCCCTCTTCGGACTCATCTACATGGCGCTCTGGCAGGCCGCCGACCGCGGCCGGACGCTAGGCGGCTGGGCACCGCATATGTTCGTGGAGTACATCGCCCTCTCCCAGTTCGTGCTGTGGATCTCGACGTTCATCACTCCGTACCTGGGCATCGACAACCAGATCCGCAGCGGTCAGGTTGCGCTGGAACTCGTCCGCCCTGTCGGCTACCTGCCGCGCATGCTGGCTGCCGGCGCGGGCGAGGTGCTCTACAACCTCCTCTTCCGGAGCCTGCCGATGGCCCTCATGTTTACGGCGCTCGGCGTATTTCCGTGGGGGCGGCTCGCGCAGCCTGCGGTGCTGCTAGAGACGCTGGCCGCGCTGGGTCTATGCGCCCTGATGGGCCTTCTGATCCAATACCTTTCGGGCATGGCAGCCTTCTGGACGGTGGAGCCCAGGTGGGCGAGGCGGGTCTTCTTCGCGTTGGTGATGGCGGCGGGGGGACAACTCCTACCCCTGTTCCTTCTGCCGCTCTGGGCGCGGGCGGTGATCCAGTGGCTGCCGTTCCAGACGCTGGTGTGGCTGCCGGTCGCGGTCTGGCTGGGCCGGGCGCAGCCCGGGGACTGGTGGTCGGCCATCTTCTGGGGCATCGCGATGTGCGTGCTGGCGGCGGCCGTCACGCTGCGGGCCTACCGCAGGCTCGAAGTGCAGGGCGGCTGATGGGCGAGGCATGGACGCTCTACCGCACGCTGGTCGCGGCGACGGTCAAGGCGCGAGCCACCTACCGCTGGAACTTTGTCGTGAGCTTGGTCCTGGGCATGGTCATGCTCTCCGCGGAACTGCTCGTGGTGCTCTACATCGCGAGTCGCCTACACGGCATCGGCGGATGGACAGCGAGCCAGATCCTGGTGCTCGCCGGCTTCGCGCAGACCGCCTCGGGTCTCTACCGCGTCTTCGCCTCCGAACTTCACGAATTCGACCGCTACCTCGTCGGCGGGGAGTTCGACTCCATCCTCACGCGCCCCGCCTCGCCGCTCTTCATCCTCGCGACCCGTTCGCTGAACCCTGAGCAGGCCGGCTGGATCGCCGAGGGAATCATTGTGCTGGCGGTGGGGATCTGGCGGAGCGGCGCTTGGCACACGCCGGGGATCGCCGTCGCAGGGTCGCTCGTCGGATTGCTGGCCGGAGGGGCTATCTTCTTCGCGCTCGTCACCGCAACCGCCGCCATCGGCTTCTGGACGACCCGCATCGACGACATCCAGCCGCTTCTCCTCTACGGACCGGAGACGGCGGCGAACTACCCGCTGTCCATCTACCCGCGAGGCATCCAGGCGCTGTTCCTCACACTCATCCCGGTCGCGCTCGGGAGCTACCTGCCCGCCTGTGCCGTGCTCGGGAAGGGCCCTCCCTGGTACCTTCTGGTGTCCGTCGGGGGTTCGATCGCGGCAATGCTTCTCGCCCTCGCGCTCTGGAACATGGGCGTGCGGCGCTACACGAGCACCGGCAGCTGACCCTGGCTCCAGTTGCCCGAAGGAAGGTGGCCAGTGGCGATGATTTTGGCGGAACATCTGACGAAGACGTTTGTGCGCAAAACGCGCCTCTTCGGTGGCTCGGCGCAGCGTGTGGAGGCCGTCCGCGACCTCTCCTTCTCGATCGGGATGGGCGAGTTCTGCGGCTTCCTCGGTCCGAACGGCGCGGGCAAGTCCACCACGATCAAGATGCTCACCGGCATCCTCACCCCGACCGGGGGACAAGTGACGGTCGACGGGCTGAAGCCGGGCCGCGATCGCATCCGGCTCGCTCACCGCATGGGCGTCGTGTTCGGCCAGCGCACGCAGCTCTGGTGGGACCTGCCGCTCGTGGAGTCCCTGCGCATCCTGCGGGCGATGTACAAGGTGGGGCAGCGCGCGTTCCGCGAGCGACTCGGCGAACTCGAGGACCTGTTTGAACTGTCGGGGTTCCTCGAAACTCCGGTGCGGCAGCTGTCGCTCGGGCAGCGCATGCGGGGGGAGCTCGCCGCCGCACTCCTGCATCGGCCGCCCCTCTTGTTCCTCGACGAGCCCACGATCGGGCTCGACGTGACCGCAAAAGCATCGCTGCGGGACAAGCTGGGACAGATCAACCGCACGCAGGGTACGACGATCCTGCTGACGACCCATGACATGGGCGACGTGGAGGCGCTGTGCGACCGGCTTCTGATCATCGACCAGGGAGCCCTGGTGTTTGACGGCGCAGCGGAGGCGCTGACCGCCCAGGTTGGAGCACCCCGTGCCCTGCAGGTCACGTTCCGGACGGTGCCCGACCTTGGTCACATCCGGGGCCTTGAGGGCGTCGCCGTCGAGGCGAGCGGCGCAAGGACGTTGGTGATGGAGTTCGACGGACGCCAGCATAGTGCACTGGCCCTCCTCCAGCGCTGCAGGGAGGCGGGCGATCTCGAGGACTTCAGCTTGCAGGAGCCGCGTCTCGAGGACGTGATGCGCGGCTTCTACAGAAAGGACTGAACCGCGCCCGCTTTGATCGACGAAGGCGGTACAGCAAGGCACTCTTTCAGGGCGGGCTGGCCGCGAATGACAACAGATAAGCCGCGACGGCGAACCCGGCGCAGAGGAGGAGTGTTGGCGGACTCGCCAGGCCGCCCTGCACCCAGTGCGGCGCCGTCTGGCTGGGCTGGGTGTAGAGAAGGGCCGCCAAGAACCAGAGTCCGTATCCGAGGGCCATCACGGCGGCCGGCAGCGCCATCCGGCGCAAGAGAACCTTGATTCTCCGGGCATCAGCGCCACCGAAGAAGGTGATCAGCGTAAGGACGGACGTCAAGGCGACGGCTACGAGCGGCAGAAGAATCGGCTGCCCCGTGACCGCGTTCCGCACGAGCAACGCCACCTGAAGGGTGAGCAGGGTCAGCGCACTGGCTTTCAGCCAGGCAGGAAAGACGCCTGACTTCCAGGGGCGAGACACGGGCGGTCACCTCCCTCCAGTCACTATATGCCTAGCAGGCAAAGGACACCGCGACGAACACGATCCCGCAGATGATCCCGGGAAGCACGCCGTTGACCTCCTCCCCTTCGTAAACGAAGGGGATTCCCAGGGTCGCCCCGGGGATTTCCTGCTTCAGTGGAGCGTGCCGGCACTCGTGCGCGCCGGTCTTACAGCCCCTCCACAGGCAGCTGCCGCAAGCCCTGCGGCCAGGATGTTCTGCGCGGAGTTGATGTCGCGATCATGGGAGCTCCTGCAC
>JAKAPV010000009.1 GCA_021806845.1 Bacillota bacterium
CGGCTATGTGCTCTTCGCGGTTGGCGTGCTGCTCGTGCTCGGCCAGTGGACGAAGGCGGTGGCCGGGCTCACGGCGCTGATCCTGCTCTCGATCATCTTCACGCTTGTCCTGAACGGCGGCGGCACATCCCTCTACGTCCGGGACATCGGGCTCTTCTCGCTCTCGCTCGCGGTATTCCTGGAACCCCGCCACGTGCTCACGATCGACGACGCCTTCGGCCAGGCTCCGCTCACTGCCGCGAGGGCGCGCTAGCAGCGAACGCGGAGCCGCCCCGGATTGCACGAGGGGCCGCGCGAACCCACCGGGTTCGCGCGGCCCCTCCGCGAACTGATTCGAATTGTCTACTGAGCCATGATGTGGAATCCCGCGTCGACGAAGAGCACGTTTCCGGTGATGTTGCGCGCCCAGTCCGAGACCAGGAAGAGGGCGGCGTCGCCGACGTCCTCCTGGGTGATGTTGCGGCGCAGCGGCGAACGCTCCGGCAGCACGCTCATCGCGGCGTGCGCGCTCTTCACGCCGGCGGCGGCCAAGGTGCGCAGGGGACCTGCGGAGATGGCGTTCACGCGGATGTTGTGCTCGCCGAGTTCCCAGGCAAGGTAGCGGACGGACATCTCGAGCGCCGCCTTCGCCACGCCCATCACGTTGTAGCTCGGCATCACGCGCTCGCCGCCGAGCGCCGTCATCGTCATCACGGATCCCCCTCCCGCGGCTTTGAGGAGGGGCAGGACGCTGCGCGTCAGCGCGACGAGGGAGTAGACGCTGACGTCCTGGGCGAGGGCATAGCCGTCGCGCGACGTGTCGACGAACAGCGCCTCTAGGTCCTCCGCCTTGGCGAAGGCGATCGAGTGCACCAGGATGTCGAGGTGATCCCAGTTCCTGCCGAGCGTCTCGCTGAGCTGCGCGAGCGAGGCGTCATCCGCCACGTCGAGCGGCAGCGTCAGCGGCGAGCCGGGGAGTTCCGGCAGGAGCTTGTCCAGGTTCTGTTTGAAGCGCTCGTGCTGGTAGGTGAGTGCGAGCTGCGCGCCTTCGCGCGAGAGCGCCTTCGCGATCGCCCAGGCAATGCTGCGCTTATTGGCGACCCCGGTGACGAGGGCGCGCTTTCCGGTAAGAAGTGCCAAGAATGAGACCTCCATTCGGCCTGCGGCCGATCTTTGCCCTGGGGGATTCGACCATGCGGGGAGCGGTTCCTACCGGTTCTGCCGGAGCCAAGCGAGCGCTGTCCCGAGATCGCGCACGGGAGGCGCGCAGCGTGCGCCGACGCAGGCATAGATGGTCGGCAGGCCGTCGAGCGCGGCCTTCCCCTGCCAGAGCGGCTCGGGGCGCGGCCCATCGATCCGCGTCAGCAGGAGATCTCCCAAGCTCTGACGGCCGATCTCCTGCTGCCAGAGGGCGAGGCGCCCATCGTCATCCTGACCGACGAGGGTCAGCTCTGTCGCTCCGCGCCGCGCCAGGTCCGCCGCTTCGGCGAGCGATGCGGCAGCGAGCGGCGCGCGGCGCATGATCTCGCCCTGCGTCGCGAAGGTCGCCTCCGCGAGCGCCTCCGCCCCGAGCCGCGGCACGATGCCAGAGAGCAGCAGCGCCGTGCGCACGGCGACGCTCTGCGCCGCGGGGAGCGCGCCGTCGTAGGGATCCGCCTGGCGCCCAAGCGGCGCCGGTGCACTGGCGGGGGAGAGATGCATCATGCCGGTCGCGGGATCCCAGAACCGCTCTTTCGTCTCCAGCAGGAGTTCGCCCGCGGCCGTGAGGTAACGCTCTTCAAAGCTCGCCGCATAGAGCCAGTAGAGTCCCTCCGCGAGGTACGCGTAGTCCTCGAGGTAGCCGGCGATGCCCGCCGTTCCTCGGTACCAGCGCCGCAAGAGCTCACCTTGCGGACGCATGCTCCCGAGCAGGAAGTCCGCCGCTGCGCGTGCCGCTGCGAGGTAGCGCGGCTCGCCGAGGGCAAGTGCGGCGCGCGAGAGCGCGGTGATCGCAAGCCCGTTCCAGCCCGTCAGCACCTTGTCGTCGGTCCTGGGCCGGGGGCGCTGCCCGCGCGCCCTGAGCAGCTTCGCACCGGCCGCCGCCAGCCGCTCTTCCACCTCGCCAGGCGTCCAGCCGAAGATCGGAGCAAGCTCCTCCGGCGATGCCGCTAGGCGCAGGACGCTGCGTCCCTCGATAGAGCTGCCTGGCTGGCCCACGCCGAACCGCGCGATGCCGAGGGGTGCATCCTTGCCGAGGACCGCTTCCATCTCCTCGGCCGTCCAGGTGAAGTAGGCACCTTCGCCCGCGGGGCTGTCGGCGTCCTGTGCGCTGTAGAAGCCGCCCGCGGGATCGCGCAGCTCGCGCAAAAGGTAGTCGAGCGTCGACCTTGCCACCATCGCCATGGCGCTGTCGCCCGTGGCCTGCCATGCGGCCAGGTAGAGCGGGACCAGGAGCGCGTTGTCATAGAGCATCTTCTCGAAGTGCGGCACGCGCCAAGCCGCGTCGACGCTGTAGCGGTGAAATCCGCCGCCCAGCTGATCGCGGATTCCTCCGTCCGCCATCGCGCGCAGGGTGCGCTGCAGCATCTCGAGCGCCGGCTGCGCTCCGTCGCGCAGATAGGCGCGGACCAGCACGGAGAGGTGGGGAGGGGTCGGGAATTTGGGGGCGGCGCCGAAGCCGCCATGCTCGTGGTCAAAGCGCGCGACGAGGGCGTCGTAGGCCGCCTGCAGCGCATCTGGCGGGGGGTCTGCGGGGCTGGGTACGGCGCTGCCGATCCGCGACCAGTCCGCCGCGATCTCCTCCACCTCCGCGCGCCGCTCGCGCCATGCGGCGTCGACCGCCTCCAGGACATCGGAGAGCCCCGGCCGCCCGAAGCGGGCGCGCGGGGGGAAGTACGTACCGATGTAGAACGGCCGCAGCTCCGGCGTGAGGAACGCTGTGAGCGGCCATCCGCCTTGGCGCGTCACCGCCATGCAGACGGCCTGATAGGCCTGGTCGACGTCCGGGAGCTCCTCGCGGTCCACCTTGACGGGAACGGCGATGCGATTGATCTTGGCTGCGATCTTTGGGTCTAGGAACGATTCGCTGTGCATGACATGGCACCAGTGGCAGGCCGCGTAGCCGACGCTGAGGAGGATCGGGCGATCGAGAGCGCGGGCGCGCGAGATCGCCTCTTCTCCCCAGGGCAGCCAGTCCACGGGATCTTGCGCATGTGCGAGCAGATAGGGGCTGAACGATCGGCTGAGTCCGTTGGGCATCGGCTCTCCTCCCGCGAGTAGCGTATCCCACCTGCCGCCGCGTTCCAATCTTCCGCCCAGTGATTCCCAGTCCGCCAAGGAGGGCTATGCTATAATCGGTGCCGATCGGGCCGCCGCCGGGCGGCCGGCATGACCACCCTGGGAGCCTTGGCGCTCGGCGTCCTGCAGGGACTGACGGAATTCTTGCCGGTCTCGAGTTCCGGACATCTCGCGATCCTCGAGCGCCTTCTCGGGGTGGACACAGGACAGGTCGGACTCGCGATCGCGGCCCACGCGGGAACGCTCGTCGCGGTGCTCTGGGTGTACGGCAGGCGCATCGTCCAGGCGACACGGCTGGATCGTTCGGCGCGACGGGCGTTTTTCGCCCCGTACGCCTGGGCGCTCGCCGGCACAGCGCCCGTCGCGTTCCTGCTGGCTCCCGCTGCGGAGCGCGCCTTTGCAGACCTTCGCCTGGTGGCGGCTGGCTTTCTCGCGACATCTGTCCTGCTGCTGCTCGTCTCGCGGCTCCCTGACCGCCCCTCTCGCGGCCAGAGCCACATCGATGCGCTGCTGGTCGGCATCGCGCAAGGGATCGCCGTCTGGCCCGGCCTCAGCCGCTCAGGCGCCACGATCGCCACGCTGCGAGGCCTCGGCAGCGGCAGCGAGCAGGCTGCGGAGTTCTCCTTCCTGCTCGCCGTTCCGACAGTTGCCGCCGCGCTCGTGCGCGAACTCCTGCGCGGCGGCTTTCAGGGACCGCCACTGCCGCTCCTCCTGGCGGGGCTGGCCGCCGCCGTCTGTGGCGTCGCGTCGCTGCGCTGGACGATTCGCCTCTTGCGCGAAGGGCGCCTCTGGTGGTTCGCTGTGTACACGCTACTGCTCGCGGGGGTGGGCCTTTGGCTCGGGTGACCAGGACGCAGCGCAGCACGCGCAGGCAGCCGCCGAATCGCCAGCGGGAGATCTGGGGTCTCCTGCTGGCGGCGGTTGCGCTGTTCGCACTCATCTGGTACTGGCGGCCGTCCGGGCTGCTGGGCGGCATCGCCGCCCGCGGCGCGAGCGCCCTGCTGGGCAGCTCCGCCGTTCCCTGGCTCCTCTATCTCCTTGCGCTCGGCATCCTGATGGTGCGCAGCTCCCAAGTGCGGCAGGGGCTTCGCTGGGGTGCGGCCGTGCTGCTTCTCTGGTGGACAGGCGCCGCCGTCGCACTTTCGCTGACGGCGCCCCGCAGCGACTGGCTCGGCCGCATGATCGTAGCTGCGCTCGACGGCCTGCTCGGCGTGCTCGGACGCGACCTCTTTCTCGTCGTTTGGCCTCTCGTAACCTTGAGCCTGATGTTCCGGCCCTTCCTGGGCAGCCTGATGATCGGCAGCGAGCGCGCGGCCAGGCGAGGCGTCCAGAAGGCCTACCGGAAGGTATCCGACTTTGTGTTCGAGGAGATCCCCGCGACGCCGCCGGTCCGGGAAGGCAAGGGCAGGGCGCCGGTGCGGACGGAGGAGCATGCACCAGGGCCCGAGCCCTCGCCTCCGCCGTTCGTGCCGGACCCGCCGGGTCCGCCGGAGCAGCAGGAGATTCTGGAGCACATCCTCGCGCAGCCTGCGGCCTCCGCCCCAGGCGCTATGCGTCCGCCGGCGCAGCCCCTGCGCCCACAACCCGGCGGCTATCGACTGCCGCCGCTCACTCTTCTGCAAGGCGCGGACCGCAAGGCCGGGCTCCGGCGCGATGCCCAGGCGCGCGCCCAGCTGCTCGAGGAGACCCTGAAGAGCTTCGGGGTGCAGGCGAAGGTGCTGGAATACCAGCAAGGGCCCGCCGTGACCCGCTTCGAGGTGCAGCCCGGCCCTGGAGTCAAGGTGTCGCGGATCGTCGCGCTCGCCGACGACATCGCGCTCGCCATGGCGGCGACCGACGTGCGCATGGAGGCGCCGATCCCCGGCAAGTCCGCGATCGGGATCGAGATCCCGAACGGCGAGATCGCGCCGGTCCGCCTGCGCGAGGTGCTGGAGACGGCGCCCTTCCGCGAATCCGCATCGCTGCTGACCGTCGGTCTCGGCAAGGACATCGCGGGCAGGCCGGTGGTCGCCGCACTTGACCGCATGCCGCACCTCCTGATCGCCGGAGCGACGGGCTCCGGCAAGAGCGTCTGCCTGAACGCCCTGATCGCGAGCCTCCTCTTCCGCGCGAACCCGGACCAGGTCCGGCTTCTCCTGATCGACCCGAAGGTCGTGGAACTCCAGCAGTTCAACGGGATCCCGCACCTGCTTGCGCCCGTCGTGACCGACGCGAAGAAGGCCGCAGGCGTACTGCGCGGCGTCCTGCGCGAGATGGAGGACCGCTACCTGCGCTTCGCCAATGTCGGCTGCCGCGACATCCAGCGCTACAACGAACTGGCGGACGAACACGGCGAGGCACGTATGAGCTACTACGTCGTGGTGATCGACGAGCTCGCGGACCTCATGATGGTCGCGCCGAACGAGGTGGAGGAGACGATCTGCCGCCTCGCCCAGATGGCGCGGGCGGCCGGCATCCACCTCGTGGTTGCGACGCAGCGCCCGTCGGTCGACGTGATCACCGGCCTCATCAAGGCGAACATCCCGTCCCGCATCGCGTTCGCGGTCTCCTCCCAGGTCGATTCGCGCACCATCCTCGACCAGGGCGGCGCGGAGCGCCTCCTGGGCAAGGGCGATATGCTGTTCTCCCCGATCGGCGTGGGCAAGCCGGTGCGCACGCAAGGCGCCTTCATCTCCGAGCAGGAGATGGAGCACCTCCTGGAGTTCGTCCGACAGGAGGAGCCGGACTACCGCGACGATCTCGTGCTGGCGGTCGACAGCCAGGAGGAGGACGAGGACCTCGACGAGCTCTTTTCGCGTGCGGCCGAGGTCGTCGTGCAGGCCCGCTCCGCCTCCGCCTCGCTCCTGCAGAGCCGCATGCGCATCGGCTACAGCCGCGCGCGACGGCTGATCGAGCAGCTGGAGCAAAAGGGCATCGTCGGGCCCGCGGACGGCTCGAAGCCGCGCGAGGTGCGCCTCTCCCAGATGGAGTTCGAGCGCCTCTTTCCGCCCGCGCAAGGCTAGGCGCGCCTTGACAGGGGGTCCCCGATTCCCGGATCATGCGGGCGAGGACGCCGCGGCCAAAGTGCCGCCACGGCGCGCCATCGCGAGGAGGCCTCTCATGGGAAAGGTAGAGGAGAACCTAGCCAAGGCGGGATACGCGGTACCGGAGGCGGCCAGACCGGTAGCGGCGTATGTGCCCGCGCTGATCTCCGGCAGGGATGTGATGACCAGCGGCCAGCTGCCGATGGTCGCGGGGCAGCTGCAGCACGTCGGCAAGGTGGGTGCGGAGGTGAGCCCCGAGGCCGCGAAGGAAGCCGCGCGCACCTGCGCCCTCAACGCGCTCGGAGCGATCCGCATGGCGGCAGGCGACCTCGACCGCGTGGAGCAGGTCCTGCGGGTTGTCGTCTACGTCGCGAGCGCACCGGGCTTTACGGCGCAGCCGCAGGTCGCGAACGGCGCGTCGGAGCTCATGCAGGCGGCCTTCGGTGAGGCCGGCCAGCACACCCGCAGCGCCGTCGGCGTCGCCGAACTGCCGCTGGGAGCACCGGTGGAGGTGGAGGTCTGGGTCCGCCTGAAGGCGTAGTCCCGCGCAGAGTGCAGGCACTCCTGTCCGCAGCCGGGATCTGCTCGCGCCGCAGCGCGGAGGAGCTGATCCGCCAGCGGCGCGTAACGGTCAATGGGCAGGTCGCCGTGCTGGGCCAGAACGCTCTGCCGCAGGACGACATCCGCCTGGATGGCCGCCCCGTGCTGGCGGTGCAGGAGAAGGTTTGCTATCTCTTGAATAAGCCCGCCGGAGTAGTGACGACGCTATCCGATCCCCAAGGTCGGCCGAGCGTCGCGCAATTCACGGGCACGCTGGGGCAGCGGGTCTACCCCGTCGGCCGCCTCGACCTGGACAGCGAGGGCATGCTGCTCTTGACGAACGACGGGGACCTCGCGAACGGGCTCATGCATCCGCGCTACCACGTGCCGAAGACCTACGTCGTCAGTCTCGATGCGCCGCCGGACCCTTTGCTCCTCGGCCGGCTGCGGCAGGGCGTCGCGCTCGAAGACGGGCCGGTGCGGTTTCTCAGCGTGGAGCCGCTGCCCGCAAAGGCGGGACCGCCGCGCCTGCGCCTCGTGATCGCCGAGGGGCGCAAACGGGTCGTGCGGCGAGCCGTCGCGGCAGCGGGGAGCCGCGTCGTGCGCCTCGTGCGGGTGGCGATCGGGCCGCTCTCAGTCGGGGATCTACCGCCGGGCAAAGTCCGTCGCCTGAGCGGTGCGGAGATCGCAGAGCTGCATGCGGCCATCGCCAGAGCGCAGTATCCTGACAGTTAGTACCCCGCGCAATCCGCGGGCGGTGGGGAGGGTTGCGCCGCACTCAGCGGCGCAGACGAGTGTCACCCAAGCGATCCAGCAGTCTCTCCCGGTACGAGGAAATCGCCGTCGATGTCGCGACCCGCATCGTGCAGCGGGAGTGGCGCGAAGGGCAGCGCCTGTTCGGGCGTTCGTCGCTCGCAGGACTCTACAAAGTTTCTCCGGAGACGATCCGGCGGGCCATCGCGCTTTTGCACAGCCATGGCGTGGTCACCGCCGTCGCCGGCTCCGGCGTCGTCGTCAACTCGATCGCGGCGGCCGAGCAGTATCTCGCCGAGGCGAAGCTCGACGCCGAGCTGCGCGGGCTCGCGGAAGACGTGCACAACGTGCTCGAGGAGCGCCGCAAGCTCGACGAGCGCCTGAGCGCCGCCATCGACCGCCTCCTGCACCACGCCTCGGGAGCGCTCAGCACCGTGCGCCACGTCGTCGAGTACGTGGTGCAGGACGATTCGCCGCTCGTCGGCCAGACTCTGATGTCCGCGGACCTGCGCACGCGCACCGGCATCACGGTCATCGGCGTGGCCCGCAAAGGGGAGGAGATGTTCTCCCCGGACCCGCGTATGCCGCTCGAGCCCGGTGATCTCTTGATCGTGATCGGCAGCGAGAGCGCGAAGGAGCACCTGCGGGGCCTCCTGACCCGCGCAGAGGAGGGGCTCCAATGAAGCGGGCCCTCGTCGTCGTCGACTGCCTCAACGACTTCCTCTCCCTCGAGGGTTCACTCAACTGCGGCGAGGCTGGACGGCAGGTGATCCCCGCCATCGCGCGGGAGCTCGAGTCCGCGCGCAAGTCCCGCACGCCGGTGATCTACGTCTGCGACCGCCACCTGCCGGACGACCGCGAGTTCGAGCTCTACCCGCCCCACTGCGTCGCCGGCAGCTGGGGCGCGGAGATCGTCGGGGAACTGAAGCCGGGCCCGCAGGAGCGCGTCGTGCCGAAGCGCCGGTTCTCAGCCTTTTTCGGCACGGACCTCGAACTGCAGCTGCACGAGCAGGGCATCGAGGAGATTCGGCTCGTCGGCGTGTGCACGAACATCTGCGTCCTCTACACCGCAGCGGACGCCAGGATGCGCGGCTTCGAGGTCGCGGTCCCGGCGGACGCGGTCGCCTCCTTCGACGAGGCGGCCCACGAGAACGCCTTGCGCGAGCTCTCCTCGGTGCTGAAGGCACGCGTGGAGGTAGCCGACTGATGCGTGTTCTACGCTCGATGGAGGATGTCGCCGCCTTCCGGACGGAGGCGGCGCGCTTGCGTTCCGCGACCCACGAGGAGATCCTGCAGGGCGCGACATCGGACGTCTACTTCCAGAAGACCTTCGACCTCTTGCGGCTGGCAGGCCGCGAGGACACGCCGGTCGTCGCTGAGATCTTCGGCCGCCGGGAGGGCATCCTCGCCGGAGTCAGCGAGGTGCTGGAGGTCCTGCGCAACCATCCCGTGCGCGTCGACGCCCTCCAGGACGGCGACCGCATCTCACCGAAGGAGGTCGTGATGCGCCTCGAGGGCGCCTACGGCGCCTTCGGCATCTTCGAGACCGCCATTCTCGGCATCCTCGCCGCCTCGTCCGGCTGGGCAACGGCGGCCGGCGCCTGCAGGGAGGCCGCCGGGGACCTTCCGCTCGTCTCCTTCGGCGCGCGGCACGTGCACCCGGCGATCGCCTCCGCGATGGATGTCGCTGCCATCATCGGCGGGTTCGACGGGTGCAGCAGCATCCTCGGCGCCCGCCTCGTCGGCAAGGAGGCGTCCGGCACCGTGCCGCACGCCGCCGCCCTGATCGTCGGGGACACCGTGGAGGTCGCCCGCCTGCAGCTGAAGACCGCTCCCAAGGGCGGGCGCACGGTGCTCGTCGACACCTTCCAGGACGAGGCGCTCGAGGCGCTGCGCGTCGGGGAGGCCCTCGGCGACGCGCTGGAGGGCATCCGCCTCGATACCCCGTCCGAGCGCGGCGGCGTTACCGTCGAGCTCGTGCGCGAGGTGCGCGCTCGCCTCGACCAGGCGGGTCTCAACCACGTGCGCATCTTCGTCTCGGGCGGCCTCTCTCCGGACCGCATCCGAGACCTTGCGGCGGCGGGCGTCGACGCCTTCGGCGTCGGGCACTACATCGCGGTCGCGCCGCCCCTCGAAATGACGATGGACATCAAGGAGGTGGAGGGGAGAGCGGTGGCAAAGCGCGGGCGCATCCCCGGGCGGACGCCGAACCCGCGGCTCCAGCGCGTGCAGTGAGCGACGAAGTGCTGCTGATGGGTCCAGGGCCGAGCCCCGTGTCCCGACGCGTCCTGCAGGCGCTCTCCCGTCCGCTCCTCGGGCACCTTGACCCGCGCTTTCTCGCGCAGCTCGACAGCATCGCAGGCGACCTGCGGCTCGCCTTCGGGTCCTCGGCCGCCCTCACGTTCCCCGTGTCGGGGACCGGCTCCGCCGCCATGGAAGCGGCGGTCGTGAATCTCGTCTGGCCGGGCCGGTCCGTCCTCGTGCTCGAGAACGGGATCTTTGGCGAGCGCCTCGTCGCGATGGCAGAGCGCGCCGGCGGCAAGGTCGTGCGCCGGAGCTACCCGATGGGCAGCCCAGTCGATCCGGAGGATGCCCGCGCTGCGCTTCGCTCCTCCGGAGCGGAAGTCGTCGCCGTCGTGCACGCCGAAACGTCGACGGGCGTTTGCAGCGACGTCGCGGCGCTCGCGCAGTCCGCGCGCGAGACGGGCGCCCAGCTGATCGTCGACACCGTTACTTCCCTCGGCGGCATGCCCGTCGAGATGGACGCCTGGGACGCGGCCATCGTCTACAGCGGCAGCCAGAAGTGCCTCGGCGCGCCGCCGGCACTCGGGCCGATCTCGGTCCGCGACGGAGCGCTCGGCGGGCGGCCCGCGGGAGCTCCGGTGCAGTCCTGGTATCTCGATCTCGGACTGATCGCCCGCTATGTGGGCAGCGAGCGGCTCTACCATCACACCGCGCCGGTCAGCATGGTGTTCGCGCTCGCGGAGGCCTTGCGCGCCCTGCGGGAAGAGGGGCTCGCGGAGCGCTTTTTGCGCCACCGCAAGGCTGCCGCCGCGCTGCGCGCCGCCCTTTCGGAGTTCGGACTGCAGTCGCGGGTCGCGCAGGAGCATCTGCTGCCGTCGCTCACGGTGGTGCGGCCGCCGGAGGGGCTGGACGAGGCAGCTCTGCGCC
Organism: Bacillota bacterium; assembly: GCA_021806845.1. Classification (GTDB taxonomy): domain Bacteria; phylum Bacillota; class Sulfobacillia; order JAJZYS01; family JAJYTV01; genus JAJYTV01. The sequence continues at coordinate 10,743 of JAKAPV010000009.1, forward strand.
GAGAGCTCCTGCTCGCCGAGGGCATCGAGATCGCCGGCGGGCTCGGCGCCTGGAAGGCCCAGGCGTGGCGCATCGGCACGATGGGGGAGGGCGCTCGGCTGGGCAGCGTCCTGCGCACCGTCCAGGCGATCGCCCGCGTCCTGCGCCGCAACGGGCAGAGCGCCAGCCCTGCCGCCGCCGCGCAGGCGGCGACCGCAGCCTGGAAAGAGACCCGGTAACGGCCTAGTAGAGCATCTCAGAAGTTCATTCCGCCCTACGGATTTCCATAACATCCCAGCCAGTAGTTTTCAGGGGTTGTGTTGAAGCTCTCGCAAGAAATCCTTGCGGGGGTGGGACAGGGATGGGAGCGCCTCACGCACCGTGCGTGGCTGCATCGCTCCATTCCTGTCTCTTGTCGTCGCGTGAAGGGGACGTCGCGCGGCTACGGCCGTTGGTCTTTGGACAGAAGGTGGAGCGGAGGATGTGGCTGCGGGCGTCGATCATCTGGCACCTCGGGCAGGGGTTGCCGCCAGAAGAAGTGGCAGATCTTCTGGGGGTCCTCTTGCGCACGGTGCGCAAGTGGCAGGGCGATTTGCCGAGCGTGGTGTGCCAGGGCTCCGTGATCTCCCCCGGTCCGGTGCTCCATCGATGTACACGGTCGCGCAGCGCTGCGAGGTGCTCGCGACTGCGTGCGACGGGCCGCGGCACTACGGTCTTTGCGGTAATGACTGGACGGTGAGCACGCTCACCGAGGCGGTGCAGGTCGTTCATCGTGGGGCAACCAGGTCGAGATCTTCTTCTCCATCGTCCACCGTCGCTGCCTTCGCCAAGGCGACTTCCTCTCCAAGGGGGACCTCAGAGCTCGCCTTCTTGCCTTCATCGACCGCTGGAACGCCATCGACGGCCACCCCTTTCCGCTGGACGTTCCGCGGCCATCCCATCCAGGAGGTGGCCGCTTGATGCCGCAGCCCCCATACTCCAAGTACGACGTGCTCGGGGCTCTCGACACCGTCGAGCGATTCTTGCGGACCCGCGGCCTGCACCACCTGAAGGTCGCCAGCCGCGGACGTCACGTGGTCGTCTGCTCCGAAGAACCCGACGGCGAGAAGGTCCCCCGCGTCCGCTTCTGCACCCTCGCCCGCGACCAGTTCCGGCTCGACGTAACCACCCATCCCGGCCGCTGGGAACCCATACCCTACGAAGGCCCGCTGCCTCAACTCTGCGATGTTGCCCTGACGGACTTCTCTTGGCTCCTGGCAGAGTTCTGAGGAACGAACTTCCGAAACGTTGTACTAGATCCAGGGAGAGCCCCGCACCGGCCGTGCAGTCTGACTCGTGTACCGACGATGGGCACGTACGGCCATTGAGAGGATGGCAACACCAATCGCGATGCTGATCAGGGCATCCACGAGCGTTCCCTGCGGCAGAGCCTGATAGAGTAGCCATTCGAGGTAGGCTGCAAGGGAGAGGGATGCAACGATGCCTACAAGGCCGCGCGCCTCGCGCAGCGCAAGCCACGCTGTGGCCGCCTGCAAGGCCGCAAAGAGGACGCCGGCCGTTCCGTCGACGGTAAAGGCGGCGATATAGCCCATGGTCATGAATCCCCAGCCGAAGAGTGCAAACCACGCACCATGATCGCTTGGACTCTCGCGCCTGCGCTGCAGCTTTTCGACGAACAGCGATGCAGTGATGAGGATGATCCCATAGATGAACCCACTGATGGCGTTCGGCGATACCCCGGGAGCATTCGGTCCAATGGCGCCAACGGTGAACTGCAGCAGACCAAACGACGACAGCAAGATCGCCGCCGTGACAACCGGAATGCGCCAAAGATAGAGGTAGACGCCTGCAATGGCGGTAAACACGGCCTGCGCCAGAGCAAGCCGCCAATCTGCCTGGCCGTTCAGCCAAAGCGCCTGCACGAGGTTCTGCGTCACCGGGATCCATACACCAAGGGATCCGAGATAGGCGACTGCACCGAAGCCCGCACGCATGTGGCGAAGCCTGAGGCTGAACCAGAAGAGGCCGGCGGATACGGCTGCACCCAGGAGGAGTCGTGGGACCGCACCGTGCAGGACGGCCCAAACGGTTGCCCCCAAGCCGAGCACGCCAAGGAGGACCAGCGCGCCTCCTGCATAGCCCAGAAGCGCCGGCCATGAGAGGCGCACGCCGACCAGCATACTGTATTCCTCTTCGCTGATCCGGCCGTCCGATCTCAGACCTTCCACGAGCTTATGCCGGTCGGAAGCAACGTCCATTGTCTACGCCTCCGGAGTTTGCTGCCCTTCAATCTCGATATGCCACATGTCTTGCACTGCCGCGCACACCGCACGAAATCCTTGCGCAAGTTCTTCCCGATCTGATTCCCCGGCTCCTGCGGCACGCGCCTCAAGCGCAACCGCGAGATGTCCTCCGATGTGTTGCCCTGACGGACTTCTCTTGGCTCCTGGCAGAGTTCTGAGGAACGAACTTCCGAAACGCTGTACTAGCGCCGTCTTCTTGGCCTCACCGCCTGCCGCGCGGCGGCGCCAACAATCTTGGCCTGACGCGACGGCCCTTGCACGCCCCCGCTGGTCCCGACCGAGAGTCGGGGGCGGCGCGTACACGGCGCCGAGGAGCGAGGCGGGACACTGGTCGGACCAGACGCGGTCGCCGTGCGCAGCTCGCGCAGCGGCGCCAGAGAGGGGTTGCGCTCGAGGTCGCCGATGAGGATGATGGAAGCGAGGTCGGAAACGGTCCTTTGCCGCTGGCTGGCGTCTGCGCCGCGTTGGCTTCAGGCCCTGCGGCGGGCGGGAGTCCCCTGCGCGGTGCCCCGGCGGTGCGTCCCTTTGCGGGGCGGCTGCGGTCGGCTGGCATAGAAGGCATCGGACCTGACTGGCGGCCCGCTACCATGGCAGCGATCAGGAAAGAATAGCGTACCGGGACGCAGCCGCAAGGGCTGGCCTCCTGCGGGAGGTGCTTTCCTCGTCCTAGGGAGGGATTGCCGTGGAGGTGCGCTGTTCGATCTGCGGGCGCGCGGAGACCGTCGAGAAGTGGGCGGCCGAACATGACCGCCGGCGCCAGGGCAGCGGGGTCTATGTCTGCGACGGCTGTCAGCGGCGCGTGCAGCAGGAGTCGCTCCAGCAGACGAAGTTCCCGAGGCCCCTCTAGCGCCGTGCGGCGTAGACGATCAAGATGACGCCTGCGAAGATCATGGCCAGCCTCGCCCAGGAGACAGAACCGCTCTGGGCGAGGCCCCAGATCCCGACTGCCGAGACGATCACGAACAGCGTCGGCCCGAAGAGCCCAAGGGCCGCGTTGATCGAGACGGCGGTCGAGACCTTCCCGTAGCGCAGCATCAAGGTGGCTGCCGTCAGCTCCACCGCAGCCGACAGGTAGCGCAGGGTTGCCATGCCCAACACCGCCGGATCGCGCATTCATCGCACCACCTTTCCGATCCAGGCTATGCGGGGTCCGCCCCGCGCCATGTGACCAGCTCAGCGAAGGAGGCGATCGTTTGCAGAAGACGAAGCACATCGAGATCCGCACCGCCATCCCCGGTCCAAAGAGCGTTGAGGTCCACCGCCGGGTCCACGCGGCGACTCCGCGCGCCGTGTCCGTATCGCTGCCGGTTGTGGACCGCGCCGAGGGCGCGCTGGTGACCGACATCGACGGCAACACCTTGATCGACCTGACGGGCGGCGTGGGCGTGCAGAACGTCGGCCACCGCAACCCGCGCGTCGTGGCCGCGCTCGAGGAGCAGGTCCGCCGCTTTCTGCACACCGACTTCACGAACATCCCCTACGAGAGCTACGTGCAGCTCGCCGAGCGCCTCAACAAGACGTTCCCGGGCGGCGGCGACGACATCTGCAGCATCTTCTTCAACTCGGGCGCGGAAGCGGTCGAGAACGCCATCAAGATCGCCCGCGCGGCGACCGGGCGCAAGGGCATCATCTCGTTCGAGGGCGCCTTCCACGGCCGCACGCTGATGGCCATGACGCTGACGAGCAAGGTCCACCCCTACAAGGCGCGGATGGGCCCGTACGCGCCGGAGGTTTACCGCGTGCCGTTCCCGTACAGCTACCGCTGCGACATGGCCGAGGGACCGGACCACGTCTGCGGTCCGCGCTGCTACAGCCGCATCGAGCGTGCCCTGCTCACGCAGGTCGCCGCTGAAGACGTCGCGGCCGTGATCGTCGAGCCGGTCCAGGGCGAAGGCGGCTTCGTCGTGCCGCCGCCCGACTTCCTGCCCTGGCTGCGCGCCTTCACGGAGAAGCACGGCATCCTGCTGATCGTCGACGAGGTGCAGACCGGCTTCGGACGCACCGGCAAGTTCTGGGCGACGGAGCACTCCGGCATCCGTCCTGACCTCCTGACAATGGCGAAGTCGATCGCGAACGGCGTGCCGCTCTCCGGCGTGATGGGCCGCCGCGAGTACATGGACGGCCCCGGCCCCTCGCAGATCGGCGGCACCTACGTCGGCAACCCGCTCGCCGCCGCAGCCGCCAACGCGGTGCTGGACGCGTTCGACCAGGACGGCGTTCTCGCCATGGGCGTGCGCCAGGGCGAGCAGATCCGCGCCCGCCTGGAGGAGCTGAAGGCCCAGAGCCCCTACGTCGGAGAGGTGCGCGGCCTCGGCCCGATGCTGGCGGTGGAACTCGTCAAGGACCGCAACAGCAAAGAGCCGCACCCGGAGCTCACCGGCCGGGCGGTGCAGCGCGCCATGGAGCGCGGCGTCCTCGTGCTCACGGCGGGCATCTACGGCAATGTGATCCGGTTCCTGCAGCCGCTGACGGCGCCGGCCGACGTCATCGACGAGGCCCTCGACGTCGTGGTGTCCAGCGTTCTCGAAGGGTGAACCCGTCGCCCCTGCAGGCGCTGCTCGCGCTCGGCGAGGCGATGCTCGCCGCCGGCGCCGAGCCGTACCGGACGGAGGAAGCGATCGAACGGGCGGGTGCCGGGTTCGGGTGCACGCAGGTGCACGCGTTCGTCACCCCTCCGGGCCTCTTCATCACCGTGCAGAGCGCGGGCGCTCTGGACACCGGCGTACGTCGGGTCCGCGCCCGCGCTCTCGATGTCGCGCGCATCATTTCTCTGAACGCGCTGTCGCGGGCAGCGGAACGGGGGAGCCTCAGTCCCGCGGAGTGCCTGCAGGCCATCGAAGGACTGCAGCGGCGCAGCACCGACTACGGCGCGCCGCTCGAACTTCTGGCGGGAGCCGTGGCGAGCGCCGCGTACGCCTGGTTCATCGGCGCGGGCGGCTGGGAGGCCGCGCTCGCCGCCTTGGGAGGCGCCTTCACGGTGCTCCTGCGCAGGCGCGCCGCCGCGCGTTTCGCGGAACGCTTCTTCAACTTGGCGGTCGCAGGCTTCTGCGTGGCCCTGCTTGGGCTCGCGGCCGGGGTTCTCTGGCACCTGCGCTCCGGCTTGATCGTCACCGGCGGACTGATCGTCCTCGTCCCGGGCCTTGCGGTGAGCGGGGTCTTGCGGGATCTGCTCGCAGGCGACCTCCTTTCCGCGGGCGCCGGCGGGCTCGAAGCCGCCACCTCGGCCGCCGCGCTCGCCGCGGGTGCCGCCCTCGCGGTCGGGCTCGGACTGGGAATGGGGTGGGCGCGGTGATCCACGCGGCGCTCGCAGGCGCGCTCGGCGCGCTCGCGTTCGCGGTCCTGATCAGGGTTCCCCGCGGCGAACTCGCTCTCTCGGCGCTCGCCGGACTCGTCGCGGCCAGCGTGTTCACGCTCGCCGGGCTGCTCGGCGAGGGGGAAGTCTCGCAGGTCTTTTTCGCGGCCGTCGCGACGTCCGCGCTGAGCGAGGCGTTCGCTCGCTGGCGGCGCGTTCCGGCCACCGTCTTCGTGATGCCGGGACTGATTCCGCTCGTGCCAGGTCTGCTCGCGTACCACACGATGTACGATCTGGTGCGGGGGCAGTTCGCCATGGGTGCAGCCACCGGCGTCGAGACACTCTTCTGGGCCGCTGCGATCGGAGTCGGGAGCGCGCTCGTGCTGACGCTCGTGCGCATGGTGGCTCCGCCGCAGTCCGGCAGGTCCAAGGGCGGCTGAGGTCGAAACACCGCCAGACGTAAGGGGGGAACGGCCCTCTGGGGCCGCACGCACTGCAAAGCTCGCTCTGGACGCACCTCGGTCCCACTGGCCTCGCCTTCGCGATGATCCTCGAGAGCGCCGGCATCCCCGTACCGTCGGAAGTGATCCTGCCCGTACTCGGCGTGCTCGTCGGGCAGGGCGTGCTCGGCTTCTGGCCCGCCGTGCTCCTCATGGCCCTCATGCAGACGGTCGGCAGCTGGGTGGGCTATGGCATCGGCTACTACGGCGGGAGGCCGCTCGCGCTGCGCTTCGGCCGCTACGTCCTGCTCGACGAGCGCTCGCTCTCGCACGCGGAGCGCTGGTTCCAGAACTACGGCCCGGCTACCGTATTCTTCGGCCGCTTCCTGCCGCTCCTGCGCACCTTCATCTCGTGGCCCGCGGGGTTTGCGCGGATGGGAGCCATGCGCTTCACCATCTACACGTTCCTCGGGTCGATCCCGTGGACCGCGGCGCTCATCTACATCGGCGTCTGGCTTGGGCCGAAGCTGCCGCGGATCGAACCCGTCCTCTCGCATTACAACCTCCTGCTCGGGGTCGTTGTCGCGCTGCTCGTCGCCGCGTTCTTCTACGTGCGCCTGCGGCGGCGTTGATCCGAAAGAGGGCGCGTGCTAACCTTTGCATGCTCATACGCGGCGACTGATCTCGGATAGCCGTCCAGCCGCGCCTCGGAGGGAACGCCCTTGCTGCGCATCACGATCGATGGTCCGGCGGGCGCCGGCAAATCCACGGTAGCACGCGAGCTCGCGCAGCTCCTGGGCTACACGTACCTGGACACGGGAGCGATGTACCGCGCGCTGGCCTTCGCGGCGCTGCGCGACGGCATCCCCGCCGACGACGAGCCTGCCCTCGCGGCGCTGCTCGTCCGCCTGGACCTGCGCTTCGAGCGCGGCCGCATCCGTCTCGGCGACGAAGACGTGGCGGACGAGATCCGGGCGCCGGCGGTCGACCGCATCGTCAGCACCGTCGCCGCGCACCCGCGCGTGCGCGAGGCGTTCGTCCAGCGCCAGCGCGCCCTGGCCCAGGACGGCGGGGTCGTCGTCGATGGACGGGACGCCGGGACGGTTGTGCTGCCGGGCGCGGAGTGCAAGTTCTTTCTGACGGCGTCGCTGGATGCCCGGGCCGCGCGCCGGCACCGCGAACTGCTCTCGCAGGGGGTCCGGGTGGCGCTCGAAGATGTGCGCCGGGAGATGGCCGAGCGCGACGCGCTCGACGAGATGCGCGCAGTCGGCGCACTCCGCGTGCCCGAAGGCGCCCTCGTGGTCGACACCACCGGTCTCTCCGCGGCGGAGGTCGTGCAGCAACTGGCGGCGTACTGCCGGGAGAGGGGTGCCTAGCGTGCGCGATCCCTACAAGCCCTGGCTCTACAGGCTGTTGCGCGGCGTCGTGCGCTTCGGGCTCGGCCTCTTCTGGCGCGTTCGCGTCGAGGGGCTCGAGAAGGTCCCGAGTGAGGGCGCGGTCCTGCTCTGCGTCAACCACATCAGCGGCATAGACCCGCCGGCGGTCGGCGCCGTCATGCAGCGGGAAGTGCGCTTCATGGCGAAGATCGAACTCTTTTCATACCTCGGCTGGCTGCTGCCGAGCATCGGCGCCTATCCGGTGAACCGGGACGTGCGCGATTCGCGCGCCGTGCGCGCCACGCTGCGCCACGCGCAGGCCGGCCGGGTGATCGGCCTCTTTCCGGAGGGGCACCGCCAGCCCCCCGGCGTATTGGGGCAGCCCAGGCCCGGCGCCGGCTCGCTGATCGGACACGTGCGCGCGGCCGTCGTGCCGGTCGCCGTGCGCGGTCCGTGGCGCCTCTTCGGGCGGGTGGAGATTCGCTTCGGCGACCCCCTTGACGTCAAGAACAGCAAGGATCCCGCGCAGGATGTGATGCGCGCAATCGCGCGCCTGTACTACGATCCGGAGCACCTCGGCAGCGGTCTCCCCTGGGCCGAGTCCGATTGACAGTCGCCTTTTTGGTTGGGTATGCTTGGGGAGCCAGCCCCCGGATGCACCGGGGATCACCGCCCCCCGCGGCGGTCGATTCAACAACAGGTGAACAGTCCTTGACGGCGGGCCTAAGGGCCCGTTCGCTGTTGTTGGCGGAACGCTTGGGCAGGTTTGCCGGCGTTCAACAAAGGAGGTCATCGCGTGGAGGACCAACTGCACCCGGACCTGGACCCGCAGGCGCAGGAAGCCGCGCAGCCGCAGGACGCTGCGGAGCCGCAGGCGCAAGCAGCTCCGGCCGCGCCGGCCGAGGCGGCAGCGCCGGAGGAGCCGGCCCCGGAGGCCGCCCCAGCCGCGACGGGACAGGGAACGGAGGAGCGAGTCGACTACAGCGAGGGCGTGGCTCGTCCGCGTCCCGGCGACATCATGCACGGCCGGATTGTTCGGATCGCCGACGACCACGTGTTGGTTGACGTCGGGTACAAGTCGGAGGGCGTCATCCCGCTGAGCGAGCTCACCTACCGCAAGGTCGGGTCCGCCGCCGAGACCGCCGAGCTGAACGCCGAGATTGATGCGATGGTGCTGTCGGTCGACGGCGAGGAAGGCTCCTTGCGCCTTTCCAAGCGCCGTGCCGACGAGGCAGCCGCCTGGGAGAGCCTGAAGAGCGCCTACGAGGCGGCCGAGGTCGTCGACGCCCCGATCGTCGAGGCGGTCAAGGGCGGCCTTGTCGCCGACATCGGAGCGCGCGGGTTCTTGCCCGCGTCGCAGGTCGAGCGCGGCTATGCCCAGGACCTCCAGCCGTACGTGGGCCAGACGCTGCGCGTCAAGATCATCGAACTCGACCGCGCCAAGCACCGCGTCATCCTCTCGCGCAAGGTCGTGCTCGAGGAGGAGCGCAAGCTCAGCCGCGAGCGCATCTGGGGGGACATCACCGAGGGACAGGTGCTGCACGGCAGCGTGAAGTCCTTGACCGATTTCGGCGCCTTCGTCGACCTCGGCGGCGTCGATGGCCTCCTGCACGTGTCCGAGATGTCCTGGGGTCGGATCCAGCACCCCTCCGAGGCGCTGCACGAGGGACAGGAGATCGACGTCAAGGTGCTCCGCCTGGACCGCGAGCGCGGCCGCATCTCGCTCGGCTACAAGCAGGTGATGGCGAACCCGTGGGACAGTGTCGAGGAGCGCTACCCGGTTGGAGCGATCGTGCGCGGCAAGGTCGTGCGCCTCGCCACCTTCGGCGCGTTCGTCGAACTGGAGCCGGGCATCGACGGCCTTGTGCACATCTCCCAGCTCGCCGACCACCACGTCACGCGCCCGGGCGAAGTGGTGTCGGTCGGCGAGGAGGTCGAGGTCAAGGTGCTGCGCGTCGACCCCGCCGAACGCCGGGTCTCGCTGAGCCTGCGCGACGCCGGCGGCTACCAGTCGCAGAAGCGCGACCCGTATGACGAGGAACCGCAGGCCGGCGGCGACGGCGCGACGATCGGCGACGCCGTGGGCGAAGACTTCAAGGGCCTGCTCGAATAGCGGCGACGCATCGCGGTGCCGCCAGGCGGCCTGGCGCATGTTTGCCATCACCCGCGCCCATGCTAGGCGCGGGTGATTTCCTATGCCGGTTGGCTCCGCCCTTCTGACCGCAGGCTGGATCCTGCTCGCCGGCGGCTACGGCCGCATGCGGGCGGGGGGCCGCCGCCTTGCGCTCGGGTGGCTTGGGATGGTCCTGCTGACACACTTTGCCGCCCTCTGGGAGCCGCGTCTGCTTGCCGTCCCGTACTGGCTGCTGCTCATCGGCGGCATCGCGATCGCGACGCCCGCGAGCCTCCGGCCGCTGAGCCTCTCGTCCCTCTCGGCGGCGATCGCGACGGTCTTGCTGGTCTGGCCGGGGGCGTTCGAGAACGCCATGGATCCCCTGCTCGCGACGGGGCTCGGCGCGGCGCTGGTCGCAGTTCTGCTGTCTCCCGCCGGCGCGGAGACCGGCGTCGCCGTGCTCGCCGCGGCCGTGGGCGGGTACGTGCTGCGCTCCGCGCTCGGCGACGTCCCGGCGCCACCGCCCGACCTCGAGGCGAGCTACCAGCTGATCGGCGTCGCGCTCGTCGCGGGCTATGCCCTGGCCGCCTTGCGCAGGCGCTTCATCCCGCGCCTGTGGGGAGGTGCGGCGCGTGTCTAGCAGCGGGCCGCCGATCCACTGGATCCCGATCGGCATCGGCATCCTCGCGGGCTTCCTCGCGCGCGTGCTCGCGCTGCGCTCCGACTACCGGCACTACCCGGGATATCCCGCAGGCTACGTGAGCCACGTCACGCTCGGCTTCCTCTCGGCCGTGATCGGAGCGGTGTTCTTCCCGGCGCTCGCCGCGAAGGAATATACTGCCGCCACCTTCCTCGTGCTCGCCGCGACGAACTTCACGAGCGTGCGCAAGATCGAGGTGTCGAAGCTCGAGGCCGTCGACAAGTTCACGCTCGTGCAGCGCGGCCCAGGGTACATTCAGGGCATCGCGCAGACGTTCGAGGAGCGCAACTACCTGGCGATGGGCGCCGCCGTCGCAGCCTCCGTCGCGGCGCAGCTTGCGGACATGTGGTTCGGTCACATCTGGGCGTTTGTGGCGGGAGGCGCCGCCGGCCTCCTGGCGATCAGCGTGGCGCTTGTCCTGAAGAGCGGCAAGAACATCGGGGACAACGTCGAGGTGCAGATCGGCAACCTGCACTTCGAGCAGGGCTCGCTCCTCTATGTGGACAACGTGATGATGATGGAGGTCGGCCTCCCCAAGGCGCGGGAGCGCTGGCTCGAGGAAGGCGTCGGCATCGTCCTCACGCCGACGACGCGACGCGGTGCCGGCGCCCTCTGGAGCCTCTCGCAGCGCCAGGCGATCGCCCAGTCCGTCGCGGCCCTCGTGGGGACGCGCAGCGACTTCGGCTATCCGGAGCGCACGCCGCTCTGCCGCATGCAAATGCCACAGGGCCACGGGCAGGCCGGGCTCGTCCTCATCCCCGTCGCGCACGACCAAAAGCGCATCGTCCTCGCGGTGCAGAACACCCCCATGCTCGAGAGCGAGAAGTTCGCCGCTCTGCACGACCCTGCGCTCGAGCAGTGGGAACAGGAAAACCACATGGAGAAGGGGAGTTAGCCCGCGATGTCCGGGATGCAGCCGTCCGGTCACATCTACGCCATCGTCACCCTCAAGTCGCCCAGCGAGGTGCAGGGCGGTGTCTCCCCGGTCTTCTACGTGAAGTCCCAGGAGGAGCAAGAGCGCCTCGCGATGTGGATCTCGCGCATCGCATCGGTCGCCGTCCACGACATGCAGGACGGTACATGGCTGTTGATCCCGATCTAGGGGGATTTCCACCAGCAGAAAGCGAATGGAATGTTATGACCAAGACAAACGACATGCCCGTCGTCGCGATCGTCGGACGCCCGAACGTCGGCAAATCCTCGCTCCTGAACCGCCTCGTGGAGCGGCAGATCTCGATCGTCGACGACCGCCCCGGCGTGACCCGGGACCGCATCTACGCCACCTGCACATGGAACGGCCGCGAGTTCCTCGTCGTCGACACGGGTGGGCTCTCGGACGAGGATCCCTTCTGGCAGAACATCGCGACACAGGTGGAGGAGGCGATCCGGCAGGCGGATCTGATCCTCTTCGTCGTCGATGCCCGCGAGCCGCTCACACAGGACGACGAGGGCATCGCGACACGCCTGCGGCGCCTCGGCAAGCCGGTGGTGCTGGTCGCGAACAAGGCCGAGCGGCATAGCCTTGACGTGACGGACGTGTACCGCCTGGGGCTCGGCGAGCCCCAGTTCGTGTCGGCCATCCACGGCCACGGCACAGGCGACCTCCTGGACGCCATCGTCGAGCGGCTCGACGCTCCCGCCGCCGGGCAGGATGCAGAGGCGGCGGAGGAGCGCACACCGCTGCGGGTTGCGATCGTCGGGCGCCCCAACTCCGGGAAGTCGACGCTCGTCAACCAGGTGCTGGGCGAGGGCCGCATGCTCGTCTCCGACGTGCCGGGCACCACGACCGACGCCGTCGACGTGGAGGTGGAGCGGGGCGGGGCGAAGTATACCCTTGTCGACACGGCGGGCCTGCGCAGGCCGGCGCGCGTCCGCGACGGCGAGCGGCTCGAGGAGCTGGCCGGGCGGCACGCGCGGCGGGCCCTGCAGCGGGCCGATGTCGCCGTTCTGCTGCTCGACGCCGACGAAGGGCTGACAGAGCAGGACAAGCGCATCGTCAAGCTCTGCAGCGAGTCCGGCGCCGGCTTCGTCCTCGGGGTCAACAAGTGGGACCAGCGGCGGCGCGGCGAGAAGGAGGCCCAGGAGCTCTCGCTCTCGCTGCGCAATGCACTGCCGGCTGCGGATTTCGCACCGATCGTCTTTCTCTCGGCGAAGACGGGACTCCACGTGGACCGTCTCTTCCAGGAGATCTCGACGGTGCAGGAACAGCAGACGCAACGCGTACCGACGTCGCAACTCAACCGCGAGATCGACGAGGCGCTCTACCAGCAGCCGCCGCCGTCCGTGAAAGGCCGCCAGCTCAAGGTCCTCTACGCGACGCAGGTCGGCCGGCGTCCACCGCATTTCGTGCTGTTCGTAAACGACCCGCAGCTCTGCCATTTCTCCTACCAGCGCTATCTTGAGAACCGGCTGCGCCAAGCCTTCGGGCTCCGCTGGACGCCGGTCCGCATCACGCTCCGCCGTCGGGAGGGCACGCCGAGATGACATTCCTCTTCTCCGCCCTGATCGGCTATATCCTGGGCTCGATCCCGTTCGGTGTCCTCGCCAGCCGTGCCGGCGGACATGACATCATGCAGGAAGGGTCCGGCAACATCGGCGCCACGAACGCGCTGCGCATCCTGGGCCCGGGATGGGCCGCCCTGGTCCTGGTCGGCGACGTCCTCAAGGCGATCGCCGCGGCCTACATCGGGCTGCGGCTCGGGGGAGCGCTCGGGAGCGCCCTCGGCGGGGCCTTCGCGGCCGTGGGACATGCGTACTCCGTCTTCCTGCGCGGCCGCGGCGGCAAGGTGGTCGCCGGGTCCCTCGGCGTCCTGATCTTCTGGGACTGGCTCCTCGCCGTGGCGGGCGTCGCCGCCTTCCTGATCGCGGTCGCGCTGACCCGGCTCGTGGCGCTCGGCTCCCTGCTGGGCGCCCTCGCGGCGGCGGTCGCCGCGACGGTGCTGAAGCTCGACAGACC
>JAKAPV010000213.1 GCA_021806845.1 Bacillota bacterium
TCTCTGCGACGATGGCGAGGCCGCCGGCAAGGAGAACAAACGCGAACCAGATGCCCTTCTCGCCGGCTACGAGGCCAAGCGCAGGGAAGAGCAGCATCATGCCTGCCATTTGGAGCGTGTTCGCCGCTGAGAGCGCTGTGGCGCCATGCTCTTTGGGCGCCCTCTCCAGAAGGGCCGTGTTCGTGAGAACGTTGCACGTTCCCGTACCCAGGCGCGCCACCCCCATCCCAGCAACACCCGCCTGGGCTGCCGAAGTCCGCCCGGGGATCGCGAAGGCGCGCACGGCGGACGCGATCGGATAGAGCCAGACGAGGAGCCGCAGTGCCGCAGTCCTCCGCTGCTCGGGGACGCGGCCGGAAAGGAGCGTGCCGAGCCAGCCGACGCCGCTCGCGAGCGTGAACGCGAGCGATATGGCGAACGGCTGCAGGCCGATCCGCTGGAACAGGGCCTGCGTGTACTCCGTCGCCACCGCTGAGAAGGTCCAGAGCGGGATGATCAGCGCGGCGAGCCGCCAGAAGCCACTGGATGCACCCGTTCCCCCGGCAACCGCCCGCAGGGCCTGCGTGACCGGGGCATGCCAGGGTTGCCCGGCCGCCCTTTCGGCCGTTGGCGGTCGCACGTTCGGCAAAGTCAGCGCCATGGCTGCGGCGAGAAGGCCCAATGCGGCGTCCGTTTGGTAGAGCAGCGGGAAAGAGACAGTCGCGATCGCGCCGCCGATGGCGCCGGCAAACGCGCTGGCTAGCGTCTGCATGCTCATGAAGCGCGAAAGGCGAAATTGCAGGCCGCCCCCCGAACCGGTCCGCCCAGATCGCTCCGAGAGGCTGCGCACGTAGGATAGGTCGACTCCCGACGGAAGCGTCAACGCAAACGCCGTGACCGCGGAGCCTGCGATGACGAAACCGAACCCCCGGTCCGCCAGGAGGAACAGCAGGCTGGAGATGCATTTCAGCACGCTGCCCGCGACCAGCACCGGGCGCTGGCCAAATCGGTCCGCAAGCATGCTGCTTGGCAGGTCAACGAAGAACCGCACGGCTTGCATGACGGCATAAGCAATGCCGATCTGGGCAGGCGAGTAGCCAAGGTGCAAGAGGTAGACGAACCAGAGCCACATGTCGAGATACAAGGACCCGAGCAAGCCGTACGTGTAGAGGCGCAACCACATAACCCGTCACCTTTCTTCGGGACGGGCGAGCGGCGCGACGCGTCGGTCTTTGAATCGCTCCGCTTACGCCCGCAACCCAGCGAATGCAGATGCTGGACCGCGGGCAAAGCCTTCTGTGAGGATCATTCTGGCCTCCGGCGATGCTGCACTTTCGCTTCGTATTCGAGTGCTGGAGAAATGCTCCTGCTGCGCAAGCGGCGACGAAGACTGCTTCCTAAGCCCACTTTAAGCCGAGGATGACACAATAGGCGCATGCGCAAGGGGGGCACGATCGTGGACGGTGTGGCTGAGGGCCGCGCGACCGGAGGCGGCCGCCATGGGATCTCGGCGATGCCCAAAGAGCAGGCGCAGCAGCGCGCAAAATCGCTGAAGCGCGGCCTCTTCTGGGCCACGGCGATCGGTTTCGTCGTTCTCTGGCAGGCGGCCGCGCACCATGTGGTGGGCGTTACGAATCGGACATCCCCATCAACGACTTCCCAGGTGCAAAACGGCGGACTTACGCCATCCCCGAGCGGAGGCTACGGCTATGGTTTCGGGAACGGCGGATCCTCACAACCCCTCACGCAAACGACGGTTTCGTAGCATGTCGCTTGCTTCCATCGGCAGGGCTGAGTTCCGCGCGATGGGCACCACGGTCGAGGTGCACGCGTCCGCGCCGGACCTCGCGCGGGCAAGCGCCCGCGTGGAGCGCCTCTTTCGCGCGTGGGACGATGCGCTCACCCGCTTTCGAGACACGAGTGAACTGAGCGCTTTGAACCGGGCAGCTGGCCGGCCGTTCGCGGCGAGCGAACTCCTGTTTCGCGTAATTGCAGCCGCCCTGCAATGGGCACGCGAGACACAGGGCACGTTCGACCCGACGCTTTCGCACCAGATCGAACGCCTGGGATACCGGCGTACCTTCGAGGACATCGAGCGTGAAGGGCCGCAGGCTCCCCTCAAAGCGTCGATCGAACCCGGCGGAGCGTGGCGGTCGATGATCTTGGACCCCGCGCGCCGTACCATCTTCCTGCCCGCAGGGGTCGGCGTGGACCTCGGCGGCATCGCGAAGGGCATGGCCGTGGACGCTGCCCTCGTCTCCTTGCGAGAAGCGGGTTTCGAGGCCGCGCTCGTCAATGCCGGCGGAGATCTCGCCGTCTACGGCCGGCCGCCGTGCAGTGACGGATGGCCGATCGCGGTTGCCGAGGTCCCGGACGAAGTGGTCGCCCTGACCCACGGGGCCATGGCGACGTCAGGCATCGCGCGCCGCCACTGGATACAAGGAGACACCCAGCGCCATCACCTCCTGGACGCCGCCTCCGGCTACCCGGCGAACACCAGCCTGCGATCGGTGACCGTGGCTGCGCAAACGTGTGAGGCGGCGGATGTCGCCGCAACAACCGCGTTTCTGCGCGGTGCGCATGGCGGGGCAGCATTTCTGCGCCAGCAGGGGATGGCAGGGCTGATCGTCCCGGAAGACGGCCCGCCGATTCGCGTCGAACCTTGGCCCGCGAAAGCGAGGTGATCGAGCATTGGAGTGGCAGTGGATCGCGGCGCGCGCTTCCGGTTTTACGGCGTACGGCCTCGTGACGCTGGCGACGGTGTTCGGTCTCCTGCTCAGCCAGCGCTGGCAATCCCGGTCCAACTGGCCAAGGCTCCTGAACGACCAGCTGCACCAGTATCTCGTTGTGCTCGCCGGTGTGTTCACAGCGATCCACGGCCTCTCCGTGTGGATCGATCCCTTCACCAAGTTCACTTGGCTGGAGGTCGTCGTCCCGGGCGCAAGCCACTATCGCCCGCTCTGGATGGCGCTCGGAATCATCGCATCGTATCTCGGACTCGCGATCGTCATCAGCGGCTGGCTGCGGCCGAAGATCGGCTACCCGTGGTGGCGTCGGCTGCATTACCTCACATTTGCGGTGTGGCTGCTTGCTACGCTGCATGGCCTTGGTGACGGCAGCGATACGCGCGCGACCTGGGCCATCGCCATCTATGGCGTCAGTTCCGCGGCCGTCGTCGGCTTGACGATGAGCCGCCTTCTGCGGCCCGCGGCACCGCGCGGGCGCACATTCGTCGGCTGGGCGGCGCTAGCGGGGTTCGTCGCGGCAGCAGGCCTGCTGTTCGCGCTCGGCGGGCCGATGCGGCCCGGCTGGAACAAGATCGCGAATGGCGGCAGCGGCTCCGGCAGCCGGCTTGCTGCGATGCCTGCCGTGGCGACTGCGCTGCAAAGTGCCTACACGGCTCCCTTCCAAGGCAGCGCAAGCGAGCAGGGCCCGGACGGACAGGGAATCGTGACGCTGCGCTTCAACCTGCAGGTGCAGGGTGGGCCGTACAGCGCATTGACACTCATCCTACAGGGGACGTCAATCCCTGGCGGAGGTCTCCAGGTGACGGGCAGCACAGTCGCGCTCGGCAACCGGGCGCAGCCCGGACTCTATCAAGGCACCCTGACCGCTCTCAATGGCGGAGCGTTCGCGGCTGCCCTCTCGAGCGGGTCCGGCCTGCCGCCTCTCACGATCGGCGGGCAGTTGCGCCTCGAAGGCGGGAGCGGAGTCGTGGGCACGCTGGAGGTTGCACCCGGCGGCGCAGGCGGGTCTCTCCCGCAATCGGGGTCGGACGACGGCGGCGGATTCTAGCGGCGGTAGATCTGGCCGGGAGCGGGAGCGCTCCCGGCCAGTTTCAGATGTCCGAGTGCTTGAGGGCCTGAAATATTGGCGTTACGATAAGCGAAGTCCTCGTTTTATTCTGGGAGGCCTCACGTTGTCACGCAACCCTTCGCCGTATTCGCGCGCTGCTTGGCAGAGCATGCATCCGGTCGCGCGCCAGCTGATCTTGGTACGCTTCCTGCGTGCGATCGCGCAGGGTGCGCTCGCGGTCGACTTCACGCTCTATCTCAGCGCCCGCCACTGGAACGCGCCGGAGATCGGCCTTCTACTGATGAGCAGCGGCCTGTTCGGCGCCCTCTTGAGCCTCGCGGTGGGCGTGATGAGCGACCGCGTCGGCCGACGGGTGTTCCTGCTCATATACGAGACGGGGCTCCTTGCTGGAACGCTGGCCGTGGTGCTGGGGCCAACGACCTGGGTGGTCGCCGCCGTGGCCGCTCTCTTTGGTTTCGGACGCGGGGCGAACGGCAGCTCGGGGCCGTTCGCCCCCGCAGAGCAGGCGTGGCTTGCGCAGTCCCTGCCGAGTGCACGGCGTGGCGCCGTCTTCAGCCTCAACGCCGGGATGCAGTTCTGGGGCATGGGCATCGGCTCGCTGCTGGCTGCCGTGCTGCCGCACATGATCCCCAGCGCGACCGGCGCGGCTGCGTACCTGCCGCTGTTCCTATTGAACCTCCTGGTCGCGGCGATCAACCTCTTGCAGATCTGGCTCCTGCAGGAGACGAAGCCGGGTGGCTTCGCGGAGACCGAGCAGGTCGGTGCGGCGTCGCCGGATGAGTCGGTCACGCGCAAGGAGAACCGCGCACTCGCGCTCCTGACATTCGTGAACATGGTCAATTCCCTTGGCGTCGGCCTCGTCGCCCCGCTTCTGCCGTACTGGTTTTCGCTGCGTTTCGGCGTCGGCCCGGAGGCCATCGGGCCGGTCTACGCCCTGACCTTCTTTCTCACAGGCGCGTCGTCCCTCGTCATCGGACGCATCTCCGAGCGCATCGGCCTCATCCGCTCGATCGTGCTGCCGCGCCTCGCAGGCGTAGTTCTGCTCCTTGCGATCCCATTCGCGCCCTCATTCGCCCTCGCAGCCGCGTTCTACGTCGTGCGCTCCGTGCTTAACCGAGGATCCGTCGGTGCACGCCAGGCGTTCGGCGTGGGGCTCGTCCGCGACCGCCGACGGGGTCTCGCGAGCAGTCTCAATGCGGTCTCATGGAACCTGCCGGCTGCGCTCGGGCCGGCCGTCGGCGGATGGCTGATCGGCATGGGCTCCCTGGTGTGGCCGTTCGTGCTTGCCGCGGCGCTGCAGCTAGTACGGCGTTTCAGAAGTTCGTTCCCCTCAGGGAGTTACCATAACATTCCAGCAAGGAGTTTTCGGGGGTAGTGTTGAAGCCCCTCGTAAGACAGCCCTTGCGGGGGTGGGA
>JAKAPV010000214.1 GCA_021806845.1 Bacillota bacterium
CTCGCGCTGCACTACCAGGAGGAGCGGCCGCCCCGCGAGGTGCTCGTGTCGGCGCTGCCGGAAGACGCGGAAGTGCTCTTGTCCTGGCTCGAGAGCCGTCGCGAGGCGAAGGCCGAGGTGCGCGTCCCGCAGCGCGGCAGCGGCGTCACCCAGCTCAGGCTGGCGCAGGAGAACGCGCGCATCGCGCTTTCCGACATCGCGGCCCAGGACCGCGAGGCGCGGCCCCGCCGGATGATGGAGGCGCTGCAGGAGGCGCTCGCGCTCGAGAACCCGCCCCGGCGCATCGAGGGATTCGACATCTCCAACACGCAGGGGCACGAGAGCGTGGCCTCGATGGTCGTGTTCATCGACGGGCAGCCGGCCTATGGCGAGTACCGCCGCTTCCGCATCAAAACGGTGCAGGGTCCGAACGACTTTGCATCGCTTGCGGAGGCGGTGGGGCGGCGCTTTCAGCGCGGGCTGCGCGAGCGGCGCGAGGGCGGCGGCAAGTTCGCCCAGTTTCCCGATCTGCTCCTCATCGACGGCGGCAAGGGCCAGCTGAGTTCCGTGATGTCTGTTCTCCAGGAACTCGGGCTGCAGGACCAGCCGACGATTTCACTCGCAAAGCAGCATGAGGAGATCTACCTGCCGGAGGAATCGGAACCGCTGCAGCTGGGGGAGGGGCATCCCGGCCGCATCCTCCTCCAGCTGGTGCGCGACGAGTCGCACCGCTTTGCGCTCGGCCTGCATCGCCAGCGGCGCGCAAAGGCCTCGCTGCACTCGCGGCTCGACGACGTGCCCGGTATCGGGCCCAAGCGCCGCCGCGCGCTCCTGGAGCGCTTCGGCTCGCTCCGCGGCGTGCAGTCTGCGACGATTGAGGAGATCGCGGCGGTGCGCGGGTTCACGATCGCGCTTGCAAAGCGCGTCAAAGAGGAGATCGGGTAGCAGGCGGCGCACTTGCCGCCCGGGGGGCGACGTGGCGATGGCTGTCTTCCGTGCAGGCAATTCCCCTGAGCAGCAACTGCGGCCGGTTCTCCGCAACCTGCGGCTGGGCTGGGTCGTATCCTTGCTCGGTTTGGCCTGGATCGGCTGGGGGGCTGTGGTGAACCCCGTCCGTACCCTCGAGGTTCTGGCGGTCGTCTGCCTGGTGCTCGGGCTAGTCCTTGGCGGCACCGTCCTGCCAGCACGCGGCGTCGTCCGCGCGGGATACTGGTTCTTCGCCCCCCGCGCAGTGACTTCGCTGCACTTTCTGCCTCCGCGCGAGTTGCGCGCGGCACGAAAGGCCAAAAGCCCCGCACAGGCCCTGCGGGAACTCCGCAGCCTCCTCGCTGATCTCGCGGCGCATGGCGTGCAGCTCCTGTATGCGGAAACGAACCTTCCTGCGATCGCGCGGGTGGGTTTTCGCCCGCTCTGGGCGGCGACCCCGCTGACATGGGCCTTCACCGTGATGCAGCACAGGATCGCCACCGGCAGGTGGAATCTCCGCTGGCCTCGGCTGTACGTCTATGTGGGCGATGCGGACAGCAAAGGCGCGCGCGCCAGGCGGTCGCGTCAATCTGTGGACCGCAGGGCCTCCTCCAGCGTGCCGTCGGCGAGGTAGCGCGCGATGTCCGGCTGCGGGTCGAGGTTTGGTGCACGCTCCCGCAAGAAGGCGAAGAGTTCTGCGGCCAGTCGCCGAACCGCAGCTGCGACCTCCGACGGCGACTTTGGCGCGAGCCCGAGGCAGACGGACAGGTCCTCCGCGTAGTGCGGCGGGGCGACGGGCAGCGCGAGGGCCGCATCCAGCGCCGCGCGCCGGTCCTCCACGACGCGCAGCGGGTTGAGCTGCGCAAGGCAGCGCGGCGCGAGCGAGGCCGCAGTCTGCGCGAAGAGGCGCACGCCGTAGTCGTCTCCTTGGCGCAATGCGCGCCTCGCCTTCAGGACAGCTTCCAGCAGATCCTCAAGTTCCGGTTTGGCCGCAGGGTGGGTGAGAGAGGGATCCTCGCCGAGCACGGAGAGCGCTTTCGGCGTTGCGAAGAGGTAGCGTGCCGCATCGCACGCCACAAGGCCGAGCGCCCAGTCGGCGCTCTCGCCCGCCCGTTCCTTCCATTCGGCGGCGCTCGCGGCACCGGCGGAGACGTGCAGGGGCGGAGCGCCCGCGCGGTCCTCGAACCACATCCGGTAGTGGACGCGGGGGCGCCTGCGGGTGACTGCCGTGAGGTCCAGGTCGCTCGCGGCCGTGGCGAGCCCTTTCGCGTAGCTGCCCGTGACGAGGACCGCGATCGTCTGCGGCTCCTGCCGGCGCAGGCGCGCGACGACCAGGCGGAGGAGCTCCGCATCGAGGTCCGCGAGGCCCAGGTCGCCCATCAGCGCTTGCGCCCTTGCTGCACCGTGATCTTGTAGGACTCCGTCGCTGCCACCTTCAACTGGAATGTACCGCTCTGGTACTCATGGGCGATGGCGCTCGCGCTGCCCGTCACGTTCGCGACGAAGTCCACGGGCAGACCCTGCCCTGGCTGCAGGACCGAGATCGCGAAGGTGCCCTGGGTGCCGCCTGCTGCGGAGCGCCAGGCGATGCGCCACGGCGCCTTGAGCGTCGGCAGCGTGATCGTCTTCGACGCGCTGCCGGATGCGGTCATGACGGTGCGCCAGGCGTAGCTCGGCTGCGGCGGAGGCGTCGGGGCATAGGTCTGCACCTTCAGCCCGTAGGGCTCCGCGGTCTGGACGTCAAGGTAGAAAGTGCCCGCCCCCTGTTCGACGTGCGTTCCCTTGCCGCTGCCGACCGTGTTTGCGATCGTGTCGTAGGGGACGCCGCTGCCGGGCTGCTCGACGAGGATGCCAAAGTTCGCGGAGGCCTGCGGCGGGGGCCCTGCCGACCAGACGACCCTCCAGCGCTTGCTGGTCTCGAAGGGCGCGGTCGCGCCGGTCGCAGTGCCGCTGAAGTCGGCGATGGTGTGCCAGGCAGGAGCTGCTGCAGACCCAGACTGCGGCGCCTTCCCGAGGTGCGGTATGACGGTTGCGAGCAGGGCCAAGCCGGCGACGATCACGATCCAGACGAGCAGTCGCTTCACGACCCTGCCTCCTTTGCGTTCGACCAAGTCAGCCCTGTCGAGAGTTGGCGCCTCCTTCCGCCAATCCCTGCGCTTGAGCATGGGTGAGGTTGAGTGAAGGCTTCCGGAAGCGGTACGATCAGGGAAACGCGGGGAAGGGGGAGAGCCATGCTCGTCCGCTGGCTGATCTCAGCCGTCAGCATCTACCTCGTCGCCCTGCTGGGGATCGGCGTCGAGGTCCGCAATTTCTGGGCCGCGTTGATCGCGGCGCTCGTGCTGGGCCTTGCGAATCTGCTGGTGCGGCCGATCCTCCTCCTGCTGACGCTGCCGATCAATGTCCTGACCCTCGGCCTCTTCACGCTGGTCGTGAACGGCATCGTCTTCCTGATTGCCGCTGCCTTCACACCGGGCTTCCAGGTTCGCGGAGTGCTTTCCGCCATTCTCGGCGCCCTCCTGACCGGCATCGCGACAGCCATCCTCAGTTCGCTCCTGGGGACAAAGTGACGCGCCTTTTGGCGACAGATCTCGACGGGACGATGATCGCGCGCGACGGACGGGGCGCCAGGGAGGCGCGCGAGCCCTTCGCCCGCCTGCGGGCGCACGGCGTGGAGATCTCGATCGCCACGGGCCGCATGGTGCAGTCCGCGGCGCAGATCCTCGCAGAGACTGGAGTGCAGTCCGGGCACATCATCGCGCTCAACGGGGCGGAGCTCTGGCGCTATCCGCTGGAGAAGAAGGCACTCTGGCAGCGGACGATCGATCCGGCAGCCGCGCTGCGCGCCGTCGAGGTCTGCCTTCGCCACGGCGCAGAGGTGCAAGGCTACGTGGAGGGGGACCTGCGCATCCTGCAGAGGACTGCCCAGACGGAGGCGTACGCGCGCCGCACGCGCGTCGCCTCGCACCTGGTGGATCTTCCAAGGATCGCCGATTCGCCGCAGAAACTGCTGGCGCTCCTGCCACCGGACGCGACAGGTGCGCTGATCGAGGAACTCGGCAAGGAACTTGCCGGCTCGCTCGAGTGCTTCCGCTCCGAGCCGAACTTCGTCGAGATCGTGCCGCCTGGAGTCCACAAGGGCGTGGCCCTTGCGGCGCTCGCGGACCTCCTCGGGTACGGACTCGACGAGGTCGCCGCAGCCGGAGACGCGGAGAATGACGTCGAGATGCTGCGGGCCGTAGGCAGGCCGTTCGCTCCGGAGACGGCGGCGCCTGCAGTCCGCGCCCTGCGCCCGGAACTTGGACCGCCGCCGCCGGACCTGATGGCCGCGATCGCCGAGGCGATCCTAAGGTGAGCCTACGCTTTGGCAGCGCGGACGAGGCCGAACTCTCGCGCGACGGCCTGGTCGCCGCGTACGAGATCCTGCTCTCAGGGATCGAGCACGACGCCTTTGCGGGAGCGGTGGCGCTGATTGCGCGCCAGGGCGTCATCGCCGGCTTCTGGGCGCTCGGCATGCGCCGGTCCCATGGCTGGGAGGCAGCCATGACCCACGACGCGGTCTTCGACCTCGCGTCGCTGACGAAGGTCATCGTCACCGCTCCCGTCATCCTGCGCCTCTGCAGCGAGGGCAGGTTGGGTCTCGAGGATCCTTTGCGCGACTATCTTCCCTGGACAAGCGGCTCATTCGCGGGTGACGCCGCGATCAAGGACCTCTTGACGCACCGCGGCGGCCTTCCCCCGACGGCCGACATCGGCTGGGCGAAGGAACCGGGGGAGCGCCATGCAGAACTCTTGGCTGGCATCGGAGACGCACCGCGCACCGGCGCCGTCTATTCCGATATCGGCTACTACCTCTTGGGGTGCGCGGCCGAGTCGGCTGGCGGGGAACCCTTGCCGCGGCTTTTCGAACGGATCGTGCAGGCCCCCCTCGGGCTCTACGGGAGCGGGTACGGTCCGCACGACGGGTCGGGGCGCCCCATCGTCCCGTCGGAGCTGCGGCCCGAAGGGCTCCTCGAGGGGATCGTGCACGACGGCAAGGCGCGGCTGATGGGCGGAGTCGCCGGGCACGCGGGACTCTTCGCGCCCGCACTTGACGTGGCGCTCTTCGCGCAGGCGGTACTCGACAATGGCAGCGGGCGCTTCGGGGAGATGCTCCCGCCGGCCATGGACAAGCTCCTCTGCACCGCGCAAACTCCGCCGCCCGAGCGGCGAGGCCTCGGCTTCTTCGAATGGGGTGAGCGGGACGGGAAGGACTTCTT